>DSDE01000326.1 GCA_011049095.1 Fidelibacterota bacterium | reverse complement strand
CTGCTGGCAAGCCTTGATTATCCGCAACTCCTCAAGGATTTGCAGCAAGACTTGCTCCATTACATTGCAAAGCTCCGTTATGGCCCTGATGACTATATTTTTGTCAATACCTACGAAGGAGATGCCCTCATAACCGATGGTAAAGTGGTTAAAGGTAAAATCAATCTTTGGAATCATTCTGATCCCGATGGCGTCATGGTCATACAAGAAGAGCGTCGGGCAGTGGAAAATCCCCAGGGTGATTTTATCTACTATCGCTGGGTGAAGCTGACGGAAGACCTGATTATGCAAAAAGTAAGCTTTGTAAAGGGAATTCCTGAATGGCAATGGATGATCGGAACCGGTATCTATTTTGACAAAATTGATGATATCGTCATAGAAAAAAATAAAACGCTGCAGGCAGCACATAGGCGGACTATTTTCAGCCTTGTATTTGTGCTGCCCTTTTTTGTGGGGCTGATTCTCATAACGGCTTTTTATATCACGCAGCGAATTGACGGAAGCTATAACAGTTTTCTCAAATTTTTTAATCAGGCAATGATTAAAGATCTGCCCATTGACCCGGGGAAAGTCCATTTTGAGGAGTTTCGAAATCTGGCGAAATCTGCCAACAAGATGCTGCAAGAGCGCGCAAAGCTGAGAGCGGAATGCGAAGAAGAGCGCTATCGCCTGCAAACAATTTTTTATACCGTTCCTGTAGGGCTGGGGATTACACAAAATGGTCTAATAACTCTTTTCAATGATCAGTTGACGATTATTACGGGTTATAGCCGTCAGGAAATCGAGAGAAGCACTTTAGCCCGCTACCTCATCAATCCGCTGCTGCTGGAAAAAACCCACCAAAGAGGCGAAGTGATTGATTTGGAAACTCGCCTTATCTGTCGTGATGGCTCATTAAAGGATATTCTCCTGAATTATCAGCCGGTTCCCGGAGGTGAGGATCTGCGCCGCTATCTTTTTACCATCACCGATATCACCGAGCAAAATACTGTCATTCGCCAGCTTGAAGAGAGCCGCCGTCAGCAGTCTGTCATTCTCAATGGCATAACCGATGCCGTAATCACCACAGATGCGGAAGGACAAATCAATTATATAAATCCCGCGGCTGCCCAGCTTTTTCGCCTGGAAGCGGATAAATATTTGGGTTTGCCCTTTGATGAATGCTTTGTCTTTCATCACCCTGAAACCAGTCATCCTCTTACTGCCATCATCCAGAATATGCTGAGATATTTTAAGCCAGACGCCGCCAGTGATATACGCCTTGATTATCTCATCGGTGGCAGCAGACTCTTTCTCATTGCTAATTTTGCCCCGCTTTACAATAAAGATGGCTCATTTTTTGGAATCATCATCGTGATAAAAGATATGACAGAGCGCTATCAGAGCGAATTGCAGATTCAGGAGACCAATGCCCGCTTTAAAGTGCTTAGCGAAAATATGGCCAGCGCTGTTTTTACAATTAAGGAGTCCGGGAGCCTGGCTTTTGTTAATGAGAAAATGTGCCAGCTCACAGGTTACAGTAAAAGCAAATTAGAAGAGATGCATTTGTCGGAGCTCTTTTCAAAAGAGACGCAAAAGGATATAACCGCGCTTTTGCATACACTTTTTGAAAGCAATCGCGGTATTGATGAGCGGGAATACCTGCTGCAGATGGCGGATAAAAAATATAGAACGGTTATTATGACGATTAATAAAGTGCTAGTGCAGGGCTTGCCGGAAGCTATCGGCGTGCTCCACGATATCAGCCGGCAAAAAGAGGCAGAAAATGAGATTTTACGCAGCCTTAAGGAGAAAGAAATTCTCCTGAAAGAGGTGCATCATCGGGTGAAAAATAACATGCAGATTATCAGCAGCATCCTAAGAATGCAATCCCGCCTCAGTTCTGACCCCATTACCTTAGAGCTCCTGAGAGAAAGCCAAAATCGCGTTTTATCAATGGCGATGATTCACGAAAAACTATACCAAAGCTATAATCTGGCGGCTGTGGATTATGGCGACTATGTGCGGGGACTGCTGGCGGAGCTTTTCTCCAGCTATGATTTGCGAGAAACAAAAATTACAGTTAAGACCGATATTGCCCCAGATTTTTCCCTGCCGGTAAACCTGGCTATCCCTTGCGGCCTGATTATCAATGAACTCATCAGCAATATTCTCAAACATGCCTTCAAAGGCCGGGAGCATGGTGCAATAAGCATATCCTTGCGGGGTAAAGCGCCAGGTGACTACTATCTGAGCATTGCTGATAATGGCATAGGATTTCCAAAAGACTTTCAATGGGATGCGGCGAAAGGTCTTGGTATCCAACTCGTGCGCAGCCTGATTCGCCAAATCAATGGCAGCGCTACCCTAAAATCTGATAATGGCGCTATAATTGAATTGCGATTTTGAGATATGGAGAAAGTATTGACCAAAAAGAAGATTTTAATTGTTGAAGATGAGGCTATTGTTGCTGAAGACCTGGCACAGACCCTCCTAAGCTTCGGATACGAGCTTGTGGAGATTTTAAATAACGGGAAAGATGCAGTGCATTTGGCCAAAAAAGAGAGACCAGACCTGGTTTTGATGGATGTCCTCCTTCATGGAGACATGAGCGGCACCGAAGCGGCGTTGCGGATATATCAGCAGACAGCTATTCCCATTATTTTTATCACAGCTTATGCCGATGAAGCCACCCTCGAAGAAAGCGCCGCCTGTCAGCCCGCCGGCTATATTCTCAAGCCCTATCGGGAAAGGGAGCTGCGCACCGCTATCGAGATGGCATTTCTAAAAAAAGATATGGAACAAAAACTATCAGCCAGCGAGCTGCGATACCGGCAGCTTGTAGAAAGTCTAAATGATGGCCTGATAAGCCTAAACGAAAAGAAGGAAATTATTTACGCAAACAGCGCCGCCGCAGCGCTTCTAAATCTCTCTAATTTTGAGGGTAAGACGATTGACGGATTTCTGCCAGAGAAAGAGCAAAACGCTCTCTCAGATGCGATAAACAGGCTTTCTGAGTCCGAACCAGTCATCCGTTTTTATTCGGAGCCGGATTCAGGAGAAAAAAGTTCCAATTATCTCCATATCAGTGTCCACAAATTCTCGGAAAGCGAAGGAGCATTGGCTTATCACTTGTTGTTACAGGATATGACTCAGATGCGCCAGGCAGAAATGCAGATCCGCAGCTCTGAAGAGCGGCATCGACGGCTCATTGAGACGATGCGCGATTCGGTCATTATTGTGAGGGATAATCAAATTCTCTATCACAATCCCCAGCTTTGCAGCCTCACGGGATATTCACCGGAGCGACTCGAAGAGATTCCTTTCATTGCCCTTTTTGAGGAGCACTCACAAAATGAGATTTTCATGATGTGGGAACAGGAAAAAGAGGGGATACCTATTCCCCTAACATTTATTGCCCACATTGCTGCCAAATCAAAAAACACTGTGCCGGTGGAGGTTGCAGCCAGCCGAATTCGCTATCAGGCCGACTGGGCTCATTTCTATCTCCTGCAGGACATTAGTGAAAGACGCAATCTGGAGACAGAAAGAGAGCAGTTTCTCATGGCGATGGACCAGGTGGGTGAAAGCGTCATTATAACCAATGAACACAGTGAAATCGAATATGTCAATGAAGCTTTCACGGCCGTGACCGGTTACTGCAAAGAAGAGGTTTTGGGAAAGACGCCGGCCATTCTCAAAAGTGGTCAGATGAGCAATACCTTTTACCAGATGATGTGGAATAAGCTTCTCCAGGGAAAAAGCTTTAACGGGCGTATTATCAACCGACGGAAAGACGGGCAGCATTTTACTGAAGATGTAACGATTACGCCGGTCAAAGACCAAAATCAAAAAACTATCAAATATATTGCCGTCAAGCGAGATATCAGCAAAGAGCTAATGCAGCAGCGCTCGCAGCAGCAAAAGCAGAAAATGGAATCCCTTGGCCTGCTAGCAGGTGGCGTTGCCCACGATTTTAATAATATTCTCTCGGGAATTATTGGCAGTCTGCTGGTCTTGAAAGAGAAAATTGGCGATGACATGAGCAATGTCAGCCATATTGAAGAAGCCCTCCAGGCCGCAGGCCGCGCCGGTGATCTGGTAAAGCAGATACTCCACTTTAGCCGCAGCAGCGATCAAAAACTCCGCCCCGTAGAAATTCGCCTGGTCATTGCTGATGCGCTTAAAGTTTTACGAAGTACTATTCCGGTATCGGTCAGATTTGAAACCGATATCAAGAGCACCGCCATCGTCAATTGCGACCCCATCGAAATGCACCAGATTGTGATGAATTTATGCACCAACAGCTACCACGCAGTGCGCTATCGCCCGGAGCCTAAAATTTCTATCTCGCTTCGTGACCGCACTTATGACAGCCTAACAGATGATGCGCAAGAACAGCTTGCAGTTAGCGACTATGTAGAGCTCAGTATAAAAGATAATGGGAAGGGTATTTCCTCAGAGCTGATAGACCGTATTTTTGAGCCCTATTTCACGACAAAAGAGGCAGGGGAGGGCACTGGTCTGGGGCTCTCCATCGTGCATGGCATCGTCAGCAGCTATAATGGGCCAATTAATGT
>DSDE01000251.1 GCA_011049095.1 Fidelibacterota bacterium | reverse complement strand
TGATTCTATTGTTTACCGCACCGTTTATGACACCGAGAAAGAGGCCCAGACAGTTCCGGCAGATAGCCCTTACCACGGCAAGCTAATAGGCAAAGCTCTGGAAAAATATGCTATCGAAGACAGTATCGCCAAGGTATTTGGCAGCGAGTCTCTGGGAAGGATCGCTGATGAAGGGCTTCAGATTCACGGCGGATACGGCTTCACTGAGGAGTATCCTTTTGCCGGCTTTTATCGCAATACCCGCATTGACCGCATCTATGAAGGCACCAACGAGATCAACCGGCAGATTATCACTGGATATTTTCTCAAAAAAGCCCTATTAGAAGAGCTGCCGATTCGGGAAAAGCTGCGGAATGTGCCGGGCATTCTTAAGGAGATAGATGACCTTTATTATGGTGACCTGCTGCGCAGGGAAAAGCAATCCCTAGAGCTGGCAAAGCACCTGACAATGCTGGTGCTTCATGAAGCCATCTGCAAATTTGGCCAGGCGATGCGCACCGAGCATCAGCTTATGGAAATCATCGCCGATATGCTGATTCATCTCTATCTGGTGGACAGCACGCTGGCCAGAGTTTCGCAAAGAAATGAAAAGGGAATGCCGATTGATATTCAGAAAAAAATCGCCCAGACCCTTAGCAGTGAAAGTATGTACCAAATCAGCACGTTGGCAATGAAGGGCATTACCAATCTTCTCGTTGGCGATGCACTGAAAGGCAGTCTGGAAATTGTGGAAAGCTTCATCCGCCGGATGGTGATTCCGAGAGACCTTTTCACGCTGAAACGTGAGATTGCCGAAGATATTATCAACAAAGAAGAATATAACTATTAGGAAGGAGCAAAATATGGCAAAATATGCATATATTGTTGACGCTGTTCGCAGCCCTATGGGCGTTAAAAAAGGTGAGATGATCGGAATACGTCCCGACGAGCTTTCAGCCCAGACCGTAAAGGCGCTATTAGCGCGGAATCCAGGCTTCCCCGTTGATGCGGTGGAAGACGTCGTACTCGGCAATGCTTTTCCTGAAGCGACTCAGGGTATGCTTATAGCTCGTGGCGTTGCGCTGCTTTCAGGCATTCCGGAACACGCCGGGGCTAAGGTTGTAAACCGTTTCTGCGGCTCCTCTATGGATGCGCTGCATCAGATATCACAGGCTATCGAAGTAGGCGATATGGAAGCCGGAATTGCTGTGGGTGTTGAGGATATGTTTGGCGTGCCAATGGGTGGCTATAATCCTTCATTTCACCCGGAGCTGGCAAAGATGAATTACTATGTGGGAATGGGAGAAACTGCCGAAAACTTAGCCAAAGAGCTGGATATCAATCGTGAAGATCAGGAGGCATTTGCTGTCGCATCTCACCAGAAAGCCCTCAAAGCTATGGCTGAAGGTAAATTTAAAAATGAGATCGTCCACATCACATATAATGGTAAAACCATCAGTAAAGATGAGGGCCCCAAAGAGCCAAATTTAGAAAAAATCAAATCTTTGAAACCGGTTTTTGACAGCAAAGGGACAGTTACAGCAGCAACATCGAGCCCTCTAAGTATTGGTGCAGCAGCTATTCTTATCGTCAGTGAAGATGCCTTGAAAAAATACAATCTCAAACCAAGAGCCAAGATTGTTGCCCGCTCCATTGCCGGAGTCCATTGGGAATTTATGGGGAAAGGTCCCCTGGTCAGCACTGAAAAACTAATGAAACGCTTCAACTATAGCTGGGATGATATTGATGTAGTCGAGCTAAATGAAGCCTTTTCGGCCCAGAGCCTCTATGTCATTCGCAAAGGCAATTGGCCGATGGAAAAAATCAACCTCCACGGCGGTGCAATTGCTTTAGGTCATCCTTTGGGCGCTTCCGGAGCCAGAATTCTCGTCACCCTTCTTAATATAATGGAACAGAATGACTTTAAACGCGGCCTGGCCACAATGTGTATCGGAACAGGACAGGGCATCTCAACCGTCATCGAACGCGACTAAGGAGGTTTGAGGATGGAAAAAATCAAGAAAGTTGCGGTACTCGGCTCTGGTATTATGGGCGCTCAGATCGCGGCCCATTTTGCCAATACCGGCATACCGAGCGTAATGCTGGACCTGACAAAGGAGATGGCCCAAAAAGGGCTCGATACCTGCGTCATCACCAAACCCTCTCCCTTTTATAATCCCAAGAAAGCGTCAATGATTCAGGTTGGCGATTATGAAAGCGGCCTGGAACTATTAAGAGATGTAGATTGGCTTATTGAAGTTGTTGCCGAAAGACTTGACATCAAACATAGTGTTTTTAAGAAGGTTCAGCCATTTCTCAAAGATAGCTGCATCATCTCATCCAATACTTCAGGCTTACAGCTCTCAGACCTGATGGAAGCTATCGAACCGCGATTTAAAAAACGGACCCTTATCACCCATTTTTTCAATCCCCCCCGCTATCTAAAACTTCTTGAGCTGATTTATCAGGATGATATTGATCTTCGGGCGCTTAAAACCATTGAGCACTACGGAGAGAATATTCTGGGCAAAGGGATTGTCCACGCAAAAGATACACCCAATTTTATAGCCAACCGCATCGGCGTTTATGGAATGCTGAAAACTGTGGATGTGGCGATGAAGCTGGAACTCAGCGTAACCGATGTAGATAAACTTACGGGACCGCTGATTGGACATCCCAAGTCTGCTACCTATCGCACGGCTGACCTCGTGGGTCTCGATACCCTTCTCCATGTTGCAAATAATACCTACAAAAAATGTCCTGCTGATGAAGAGCGGGAACTCTTCAAATCTGTTCCCATTGTAGAAAAGTTAGTGGAAATGGGCAATCTAGGCCAAAAGAGTAAAGCAGGTTTCTACAAAAAACTAGGGCGTGATATACTGGGCATCAATCCAAAGACGATGGAGTATGTTTCAAGCAAGCCGACAGAATATGATTCGGTTCGGGCTGCCAAGAGCCGAGGAACTTTAGAAAGAAAGATTAAGGTTTTGGCCTGGGCCGATGACCGCGCTGGAATTTTTACCTGGGAAACCCTCAGCTCTACCCTCCTCTATGCCGCAAACCGTATTCCAGAAATTGCCGATGATATCATTAGTATAGACAATGGAATGAAATGGGGCTTTGGCTGGGAAATGGGACCCTTTGAAGTCTGGGATGCCATTGAGCTGGAAAAATCGGTAAATCGCCTGAAAAAGGAAGGCAAAAAGATTCCCGCATGGATTGAGACGATGCTGAAATACGGTTACAAGAGATTCTATCAGCGCATTGACCAGGTGATGCACTATTATGATGTGGCTTCAGGAAAAATGCAGCCAATCAAAACGCCGGATAATGTCTTGCGCATCGCCGATTTAAAAGCAGCCAAACCATCTATCCGCCGCAATTGGAGCGCTGATATCATTGATATGGGCGATGGTGTGCTAGGGGTGGAATTTCACAGCGCTCTGCAGCCATTGCTAAACCCCATTGATGGCACGATTATCGATGCACTCTATGATGTTATTGATGAGGTTCAGAAAAGAAGCGCCAAAGGTGTGCTCATTGGTCACGATGGCGTGCATTTCAGTGCAGGCGCTAATCTGGCACAGATAAAAATGCTCTGCGATGACAAACGTTGGGCCGATCTTGAAAAGGTAAGCAAATATATGCAGGATATGACGCAGGCCTTACGCTACGCACCTTTTCCTGTCGTTGCAGCGCCTTTTGGCTTTACCCTCGGCGGCGCCTATGAGCTGGCCGGTGCAGTTGACCGAATTGTAGCTCACGCAGAAACTTACTGCGGCCTGGTTGAAGCCGGCGTTGGCTTGCTCCCGGGAGCCGGCGGCAATTTGCGCCTTCTCACCCGTTGGTATGATAAACTAGCTCCACTCAGGCCTGGCCCACTCCCGCCAGTGCAAAAAACCTTTGAAACCATTGGTTTTGCCAAGGTCAGCACCTCGGCTGCAGAGGCCATAGCCCTGGGTTATTTCTCGAAAAATGACATCATCGTTGTCAATCGGGACCATCAGCTATACACTGCAAAACAGACCGTCATACAGATGGCTGAAAAATATCAGCCGCCAAAAATGCGTGATGATCTTATTCTTCCTGGACACGATGGCTACCTCGCTATGGAAAGCGCAATCAATGGCTTTTTGGCTGCTGGCACCATCAGCAATCATGACGCCCTCATCGGCAAAAAAATCGCCTATGTCCTTACCGGTGGTGAGCGAGCCGGACTCTTTACGCCGGTTGATGAGCAATATCTGTTGGATATTGAAAGAGAAGCTTTTGTGGAGCTGGCTCAGACTGAGCTTACGCAGGCACGCATTGCACACATGCTGAAAACAGGTAAACCTTTGCGGAATTAAGCTGCCCATCAGACCTATTCAAAAAGGCTGCTTCGGCAGCCTTTTTTTATTCTTAAGATTTTCTCATTTATGAATAAAGCAGACCTGCTAAACATTTTCACTAAAAGTTATAAGTCGAATCTTTACAGCTATTCTCCATTAGGAAATTAAAAATTAGATTTTTGAAAATAAAAATCTAATGACAATATTTGTCATTGCAGCTTTTATTTAGTAATTTATTGAAGGAAGGAGACAGAAATGGAAAATTTGACACATGTGAAGCGCATCAT
>DSDE01000501.1 GCA_011049095.1 Fidelibacterota bacterium | reverse complement strand
TCCCTGGACCTACACCCACAAATACGACTGGAACAGCTATACCCATCATGGCGCGGGACTCGGGTTTCCATTGGGACCCAATTCGCAACAGCTTTTTGCCGGAATACAGCTTTTTTTCTCTCCCCGCTCTAATTTAGCAGCGTCGTTTACTTTCCAAAAGAAAGGCGCTGACACCTTTAACGGTTTCCCGGTTGGCAGTGAACCCAATCAAAATTATGAAGAACGGGATCAAACGCTTGATTTCTCCACGCCATGGCTATTGGGTGAGATCAGCGAAAACAAAATTTTTAATCTCGCCTGGCGCTATCAGTGGAGCAATGTCCTTTCCACAATCTGCACGGCATCCTACAGTAGTCAGGATGGATTCTATTCTGCCCTGCAACTGGGAATCGCTTTTTAGAATATTTGCGCTTGCTCTGAAAAACAAAAATCATGTACCGCAGAGGAAAATGAGGACACAGAGAAAGAGAAAGGCGTTAAATTAAAAACAAACGCTCTGTATTTACCCCATTGTAATGGTGGTTTGATTTTAATGGGTGAGAGATATCAAATATTTTCCAAGGGGTTCCTCTGCGCTTAACAAGAGAGACCCCATTTTTTACTTATTCCCTTCCAGCACAGCGATCAGCCGAATGCCCAAAACAGATATTTCTGAATTCAGATTGCCGTAAAACTCCAGGCCCACACCCGCTTCTTTGATAGGGGAAAAAATGTACTGAGCATTGAAAACCAAGCCCATCGTGTGGAAATATTCCCGTTTCAGAGTCTGATCATCACGCCAGCCTAAACCTTCAACAAAAGCGGGACCGGCGGCAAGACTCAAGCTGGTCCAACGGCTGCTCACAGAATATCCACGGGCGAGACTAGTAGAATTAACACCGGTATTTTCGCCGCCCAAAGAGAAAATCGAAGAGCCATTCACGGCCAATTGCCAGAAATGTGTCCGACCATAATTTGCCGTAACACTGAACCCAAAATCTAAAGGTGCATCGATTCAAACGCCGGCACTTATCCAGCCCTTATCGTGTTTAGGCGAGGCGGGGGCGACAGCGTTTTCTCCGGTGGCAAAAAGATGAAGAGAGAACAGCAGGAAAATGATAGAATATTTTTGAGGATAATTCATTTCAGTCTATAAGCGTCCACCGCATCAAATTTCTTCATTCGCCAATCCCCCATCATCATTCCATAAATTTGAGAATCGCACCATTGGTCTGTTCCGGTTTTTCAAATTGGACAAAGTGGCCGCATTTAGGAATCATCTGCAGGGTGCTGTTGGGAATTTCCTCATCACCGATTTTCGCAATATTTTTCGTGAATCCGGCATGAAGAAAGCGGTTGGGAATGAGCAGGTCATTTTCTCCAAAAAGGATAAGAGTCGGCTGCTGAATCTGACTTAGTTTCATCCAGACGGGGCCATCCAGCATTGCATAGACATTGCGGTGAACAGCATAGACATAATCGTCAAAGTCTTTGGCATAGCGCAGCTTCACCCGCTCATCGATCATAAATTTCGCCTCGGCAGGATAGTGATAGAAATTGCTGCGAAGGTTTTTATCGATGGCGTCCATGGTCGTTTTCTTGATGAAATCCACACTCATCGCTTTTTTCATCCAGTCGGCTTCTCCAATATCAAAACGCTCAAAACCAGCAGGCGCAATGAGCACAAGTTTCTGGATACGATCGGGGTATTTAAGTCCGGCAGTCATGGCAATCTGTCCGCCCATTGAATGACCCACGGGAATCGCTTTCTCGATCTGAAGCTCATTCATCAGATGGATGAGCACATCGGCGTAAAATTCCATAGAATATTGGTAATATCCCTTATCAGATTTACCGTAGCCAGGGAGGTCGATGGCGATGACCCGATGCAATTTTGAGAGTTCGGGAATATTGCGAATCCAGCCCTTTGCATTGGTGCCCAGACCGTGAATCAGAATCAAGGGAATTTCGCTCTGCCCCTCATCAATGTAAGCCAGCTTAATATTGGCAAGCTGCGCATGATGGATTTCATAGCCATAATCGAGTTCGGAAAATTCCATTTTGCCGGAGATGATTTCATTTGCGGCCGAGCAGCCCAGCATCAGGAAGGCAAAAGTTAGTGCAAAAAAATAGCTTGTCTTTTTCATCATGCCCTCCTAAAACATAATCCATTTAAGGGTTAAAAATACCGTCCAGGGGTCCTTTGGAATACCAATATTCACGCCATTTGGATCAGAACCATTCACAATAGCCGACTCATAGAAATCACCCAGCTTCAGATAGGCCGCGTGGAGCTCAATATCAAAGAAGACTTTTGGTGTATAGCGCAGGTTAAAGTTCACCTCAGTCCCAATTTCGTGTCCTCCGCCAAAAGGTGCGACAGGAGCCAAGCCATATCCGACGGCAGTTTTGGCCATCAGCTTATGGGGAATGAGATCATAGCTGGCGACGAAGCTCTGGGCAAAGAGTCCATATCCGATATTCTGAATATCCATTACAGCGCCGGTAAAGCGATTGACGACATTGCCGTGGGGCAGCAGCAAGTAAAGCCCATGACTGAAATAGACAGCGCCAGGCGCGCTCCAGTTGTTGCCGGTTAAAACACCGTTGTATTCTCCGTCGCGAATATTATCTTTATCGCCGCTGGTATAAGTTATGTCCAGCGCGAGAAGATCATTGGTGGTACGCCCATATTTATAAGCCAAGCGGGTATTGAGGGCGTATCCCATAATCTTGACATTTACGCTGTCAGTCCAGGCGGATCCGGTATTCAAAACGGCAAAACCGCTATAGCCAAAACGTCCTTGGTCCAGCAGCGGATTCCCATGAAAATGGGTTCCTAGCCAGATCACGTCAGCTTTGTAGTCGTTGTTGCCAAATTCAAACTGATAGACACCGTTGTAATCTGCCAGGGCGGAATTCAAGCCTTGTCCGAGAATGGATACACCGCCCTCGCCATTGGCATGGTCGCGGAGATACCAGGCAGAAAACCCCAGGGCGTGAACATGGTCGAAATCGTATTCGTAATCAAATTCGGTGAGAATCACATCATCGTCCTGATCCACATTGTTTTCATAGAGCTGATAAAGCCCCAGCTTGGTCCGCCAGCGGTCCCGGAGGTAATAGGTGGTCAGCCCTGACGCGTCGCTTCCCCAGAATGCCAGGCGATAGCCGGTGTTGATTAGGGTGCTGGTGCCGGTATAGGCGGGGACAAGAATATTGTCAAAAAGTCGGGCCAGGCCCATATTGATATAGAGTCCGGTGGCAGGATGAAGCTCCAGATAGAGATTCTGGGTCTGCATATTGACAAAATCAGCCCCGAAAGCCCCGCCGAAATTGCCTCCGGCGCCGTAGTTGGCATCACCCTGGGTCCAGTCAAATTCAAAGGACATGCGCATGCTTGCCCAGCCGTCAAAAATCCGTGGCGTATAAGCAATAATGGGAATAAAGCGCATTTCAGAAAAGCGGGATTGGCCTTCAATCATTCTCGTGGAGTTTGTGCCAAATAGCCGCCCGACAATCTGCCCTTTTAAAAATTCATTTTTTGGCGCGAAATTATTAAGCTCTCCACGCATCAGATAGTAGCCAATAAATGTAAACTCACTTTTAGGAGCGTTAATTTTTTCTTCAAAGTAATCTTGCCCCCAAAGCAGGGGTCCGATGAGTAGCGTTAGGAATAAAAAAGAACTTTTCATGATTCACCTGATCATTTTTAGGAGAGGCCGGATTGCTTATTCTCCGGCCTCTTCCGGATGAAATTATTCGATTCGAATATACTTCTGAATATTGGCGGTACCCAGAGTGGCATCGCTGCCAAAACCCGTTTCAACGGTGCGTGGCGTGGCGCCAATGTTCGGAGTGGTTTGAACCGCTTCCAGGCGCATTTCGTCAGGTGTCCCTTCGGTGAATTCGATAATTCCCGACTGAACAAAAGCGGTGTAGTCAATGTCAATGGCGTGGACATTGCCCGTAGTACTTTTTGTAATCGCATAAATGCCGTTTTGGGTGGTCCAGGCGCCGTCTTTAACGTGTGTTTCAAGAACGATAGACATATCTTCCTTGAATTCAACCCGCACGCTGTCATATTGAAAATATGTAGCTAACAGGACAGCAACATCAGAACCTGTGCTCAGCCATTTGCCAATCCAGATATCTTTGTCGACATCGTTGTTGTTGCTACCGGAATCATCCTCACATCCGGCCATCATCAGCGCCGTGAGCAGCGCCATCATCAGTGTCAATACCTTTTTCATTGCCTTCTCCTTTTTACTCTTTTGAGTGTTTATTTTCTTTTCCCTTCTATTTCTCAATTCTCTTGAGAAAGGGATTCACGAGCTTCATAAATTCATCCGGCTTCTCGATAAATGGAGAATGTCCGGTATTCTCAATAACGGCTTCCGTGTAAGCGCCGCCGTATTCCTGATATTTTTGGAGAATGTGACGTGTCTGGGAAACCATGGGTTGTGGCGGGAAGATTTCCTCACCAGGCCAGCCAGGGACGTAACCCAATTTTCCCAAAGCGCCAAAGTCAAAGAATGAATTGTCAGAGACAATCAGGTCAGAATCTCCGCGAATCCACAAAAACGGCACTTTTGTATCATTGTGAATAAATTTTTCTACACTGTTGCCTACAT
>DSDE01000200.1 GCA_011049095.1 Fidelibacterota bacterium | reverse complement strand
GGTTGAAACCCACGGGACACAAGTTCCACTTCCAAACCCCCAGCCCAGAAAGGCCTGCAATCTTAGCCGTAAGGGTGAGGGTTAGATTAAGATTAAGGTTGAGGTTGAGGTTCGGGTTGAGGTTGAGGTTGAGGTTTTTGGATGGGCGGCAATAAAAATTTAGGCGAAATAAGTCCTCAAGAGTTAGGTAAGCTTTTTCCTATTTTTATATCGGAAGCTGATGCAAATTGGCCTCTAATCTTTCAGAAAGAAAAATAGCGCTTCATAGAGGCACTTGACTCCTCTGATATTCTGCAGATTGACCATATAGGCAGCACAGCAGTGCCGGGACTGGCAGCAAAGCCGACGATTGATATTCTCATTCAAATTGACTCAGACTGTGAAATGGACAAGCTGACAAAAAACCTGTATGCTTTGGAATATCACTGCATACCAAAGCCGGAAAATCCTCCGCCGGGACTGATGTTTGTCAAAGGCTACACTCCTGAAGGTTTTCGGGGCCAGGCTTTTCATATTCATGTGCGATATGGCGGCGACTGGCACGAGATACATTTTCGCGACTATTTGAGAAAATCACCGGAAACAGCCAAAGCTTATGCGTACCTGAAGCGGCGACTGGCAGATTTATTTCAAAATGATCGCGATGGCTATACAGAAGCCAAAACGGATTTTATTCAAGAGATACTCTGCAGGCTTTGAAAAAAAATGAAAATAGCTGAAAATTCTTTTTATCAAAATGATAAAGGGCTTATCAATTCAATAAGCCTAATATTTATATAAGCCGGGTAAATCAGAGAAATTGTCTATTCATTTTCTGGCTTGTGGTTTGCTAACTTAGGCTCGTGGAAAATGAGCTAATCAATATAAGAATATTCCGAAACAGAAACATTGACCCAAAATCACTATTTCTCTATGATAAAAAAATAAGCAAAAAAACAGAAAATGATTTTGAACCAAAAACAAGTAAAGAGGAGAGTTGAATGAGTTTTTCAGTTTTGGATTATGTTGTGTTTATCACCTACATTGCCTTTATTGTAGGGCTTGGACTTTTTGTTTCGCGGGAAAAGAAGGGCCACAAAAAGAATAGCAGCGATTATTTTTTGGCCAGCAAGTCCCTTCCCTGGTGGGCTATCGGCGCATCACTTATCGCCGCCAATATTTCTGCCGAACAATATATCGGAATGTCTGGCTCCGGCTTTGTCATCGGTCTGGGAATTGCCACTTACGAATGGACAGCGGCGATAACGCTCATTGTCGTTGCGAAATATTTTCTACCCATCTTTCTCAAGGAAGGCATATATACGATGCCGCAATTGCTTGAAATTCGCTATGACAGCCGGGTCCGCACCGGTCTGGCCGTCTTTTGGCTTATGCTCTATATTTTTGTAAATCTCACATCAGTACTTTATTTGGGCGCTTTGGCACTAAGGACAATTATGGGTGTACAACTAATTTGGGGTATCATCGGATTGGCCGTTTTTAGTGCGCTGTATACCATTTATGGTGGCTTGAAAGCGGTGGCCTGGACGGATGTTGTGCAGGTTTTCGTGCTGATTGCCGGTGGATTGGTAACCACCTATTTTGCACTAAATGCTGTTGGCGGTGGAGAAGGTTTTCTTAAAGGATTCTCAGCACTTATACAGCAGGCTCCGGAAAAATTTGACATGATTTTGTCACCTGATAATCCTAATTACAAAGAGCTTCCAGGACTTGGGGTGCTTCTTGGCGGAATGTGGATGGCCCATTTCTTTTATTGGGGATGCAATCAGTACATCACCCAGCGCGCCCTTGCAGCAAAAAATATTCAGGAAGCCCAGCGGGGACTGATGTTTGGCGGCTATCTGAAACTTCTTACACCACTGATTGTTGTGATTCCCGGTATAGCAGCTTTTGCACTGAATGCACCGCTGGATAAAGCCGATGAAGCTTACCCCTGGCTGCTGAGCACTTTTGTGCCCGCAGGATTGAAAGGACTGGCTTTTGCGGCTCTAATCGCTGCCATTGTCTCTTCTCTCAGCTCAATGGTAAACAGCACTGCCACAATTTTCTCGATGGATATCTATAAACCTATCTTCCGCAAGCAGGCATCTGAAGACGAGCTAGTGCTGTCGGGCCGGATTGCCAGCGCTGTTGCTCTGCTTATCGCCATTTCCATTGCACCCAGCCTCAATACGCTTGAGCAGGCTTTTCAATACATTCAGGAATATACAGGCTTCATCAGCCCAGGTATTTTTGCCATTTTTATTTTTGGTCTCTTTTGGAAAAAAGCTACGGCCAATTCGGCTATCTGGGCGGCAGTTCTTACTATACCACTCTCATTAGGCATCAAGTTTTTTATTCCGGCAATGCCTTTTCTGAATCGGATGGGTGTGGTATTCTTGATTTTAAGCGCCATTGTTGTGATTATTACTCTACTTGAATCAAGAGAAGATTCTCCCAAAGCCATTAAGGTTTCAAAGGAGCTCTTTCATACCGATACCGTCTTTAATGTAGGCGCCATTGGCATCTTTACGATTTTGGCGGTCTTTTATACGATATGGTGGTGATAAAAATGATAATGGGAATCTGGAATTGCATATCATTTTGATGAAGATTTGTGATTCATAAATCCCTTATAGTTTAATAGTTCCCCCATTATTATAAACAAAACAAAAACGGCTCACAATGTGAGCCGTTTTTGTTTATCTATTTGATCGCGGTTTATTTATCGCCGCGGATTTCCTGCAGTTTGGCTTCCAGAATTTCATTGAACATCTTGTCTAAGTGTTCCTTCTTTACTTTCCAGGTGCCGCCGATCTTTACTGCCGGTATCTTGCCCTGCTGAGCCAGACGGTAGGCGGTCTGCTCTTTGATCTTCAGATACTGGGAAACATCCTTAATATCGAGTATTTCTCCGGCCATTGTCTCTTTCTCCTTTCAATTCTAGCCCTAATTCAGCTCCATTGACTCCCGCCAGGTCTCACGCATCTCACGAAGGATAGTCTGGGCTAAACCATAGTTGCCACGCATTATCTGACGCTGGACACTATCATACAAACGGTAAAATGACATTGCCAAGTCACGGTGCTCATAGCGCAGGCTGCTAACCAATAGATTCACTGCCTCAAGACTGCGAATCCGGTCCTGACGCTGAAGGGCATTGACGGCTGCATCATATACATAAAGTATCAGCTGCTCAGGACTGGCGGTCATCACCCGGCTGCGCTGATAGGGATTTGTGATGCTTTGATTTCTTCTCTGTAGTGTCATTGCTCTCGTTCCTTTCAATGAGGCGCGACAACTATGCCGCGCCGATTATGCGTCAATTGCTCTTACTGGAAAAGCTGGAGTACCATCTGGGGCGCTGCATTGGCCTGGGTAAAGGCGGTGGCCGCTGTCTGCTGCAAGACCTGAAGCTTCATCATTTCCATCTGCTCTTTTACCAGATCGGCATCCTCAATATTGCTGCGAACTGCTTCCGTGTTGGTGATAGCTGAATCCAATGTCATCTCTTTGCTGTTTAAACGGGTCTTGTACTCACCCACATCCTGAATCAGCTCACTCAAAGTGTCTATGGCCTCACTGATTGTGGTCATACTTGCGGAACTGTTTCCCTGGGAGCTAAAACTCAGGTTGGCTATCCCCAGACTGCTACTGTCTGCACCACTCAGGCTCACATTGAGAATATTGCTGCCCGCTTCTCCTACCTGAAAATTGCTGTCGAAATTATCGTCAATCAACTGAACATTGTTAAAAGTCGTAAAGTTGACGATGTTTTCAATCTCCTCCACCATCTTTTCAATCTGTCCGCCAATTGCCCCTCGCTGACTATCGTTGAGAGTGGCATCCGCTGCCTGGGTCGCTTTCTCTTTGGCTACCTGAAGCAAATCCATAATTCCCTGATAGGCGCTTTCGGCAATATTCAGCACCGCTTTGGCATTGCTGACATTCTGCAAAGCCACACTAAGGCCACGACTGCGCTTTTCCAAACTCCGGGCCAACTGATAACCGGCCGGATCGTCTTCCGGGCTGTTGATCTTTTTGCCCGTGGACATACGGCCCTGAACCAGACTCATCTTGTTGTTCACATTTGTGAATGCCTTGTAGCTCCACATTGCGTCAATGTTTGCGCCAATTCTTCCTAAACTCATCTTATACACTCCTTTGTTTTGTTTTCGTGAGGCGCCTCCCTGCGCCCCTTTTCTCTCTCACGCCCGGGTGTCCCGCGGACACCTTGTCAATAAGCCTCTATACTCTATTCGGCTGTTATTTATTTTTCTTTAATGATTTTTATCACTTTTTATCACTTTTATTGATATTTATTATTATTTACTGGTTTTTATATAATACTTATTGTTTGACAGCTAATATTTATGATAATTATTATAAGTGGCTCTATATTAATACCAATTTTACAAATTAATTAGGATGCGATCTAAACAATGAAATTTAGGATTAGGCCTCAATTCGCCGAATGAAATCTCCCAATATTATGCGATAGAGATCATCCTTTAAAATACTGTCTTCATATCCATTATCAATATTGGGATTGTCATTAATTTCCATTACGAGGTATTGCCCCTCAGACTCTTTAATATCTATTCCGTATATCCCATCACCAATCAACTGGCTGCAGC
>DSDE01000503.1 GCA_011049095.1 Fidelibacterota bacterium | reverse complement strand
GGGCTGAGGTTTGGCCTGTTGCGCCTATGTAATTGGATGTGACTGAATTAATATCCATTTTTCCTCCTTTCAGGCTGTGTATTCGATAGTATTATAACCAAACTTTCGAATCACAAGCTGTTCGCTGATTGGGTTCTCAGCATTTTTCTGGAACTGTTCGCTCTGTTGACGGCGAGCTTGATACTGCTGCCGATCATAGAAGCGCTTTTCAGCAAAAGCATTGTCTCTTCCATCATTGACGCGGGTTTCGATATTTTCGAGAAAAACGCCTTTAGATCGCATATTCTCGAGAATCTGCGGAATCTGTTTCTGAATCATTTGCTTAGCCGATTCGCTTTCCATCAATAGTGTCACTTTTTGAATCTTAGCACTGTTTTCTTCATAACGAATTTGAATCTGCCCCAGTTCCTGTGCATTGACAGTAAGCCGGGCATAGGTGATTCTGCTGGCAGCGGCGGTGACGATGTTTTGGGTAATTCGTTCAACCATTGATGTGCGTGTTGCCTGTTCCATCTCGTGAATTTGTGAAGCAAAACGATTGCCAAAAATTGCTGCAGTATCCATTTTCTCTGAAAAAATGGGCATTGTTTTGCCATTCATTTCAGTGAAAGGATTTTGTGCGGCAGATTTTCCCTGAGAATAGGCTGATTCCTGATTAGTATTTTCAGAACTGCCGGAATTTGCTCCGGTTTGGGCTTCGACTATCTTCGGTGATTCAGACTGAGAATCTTTGGCGTTTGTCTGACGGGAAATATTTTCCTCCGGCCTGGCAGCATTTGTTTCTCGGTTTAGCGATGACATAGCAGCCATCACAGTATTTCGGGAAATATTTACTTTTACCGGCTCATCTTTTTCCTGTCTGATTTGCTTCTCGCCGTTATTAGCTTCTGTATCAGCTTGTGGCTGAGCAGAAAAAACGGTCTTCATTTTCATATTGCCCACATTTTCTCTGCCTAAAAGACTTTCAATAGCTTGTTTCGCAGCAAGCTCTCGTGAAAGCTGATTGGTGTTGAGTATCTGCGGGTCATTTTTTTCTGCAGCCGAAACTGCAGAGTTTAGTTTTCCCGGTCCGCCGCGATATTCTGTCTCGCTGAGGCCAGCAGATGCGTTTTGCTGCATTTGCTGGAAAGATCGGGTTTCTGTGGTGTTATTCATCCTGGTTTGATCAGGTGTCTGATTACGAAGGTTTTCCGTGTTCGCCGTTGTTTTTAATGCCGGCTCTTCTTTCAGGTTGACGTTGGCAGTCATCTGTTTCGGCTTGCTTTCGTTTAGCAATTCCACCTTGAGCTTACTCATATCAGTATGGGGAATCTGTGTTTCTTTCGATTGGCTTTCTAACTGTTTAGCGGCAGATTCTGATGCTCCAATGGATTTGCTTTCCATTTCCCGGCCGGTATTTGGCGGCATTTCTGTAAGTTTTGGCACAGTTGCCTCATTTTGGAGCTGCTTGCTGCTATTGGTGAATGTCTTCATTTCACCATTTTCAGAATAACGTGCAGCTTGCGGCTCCATTTGAGCCCGAGACTGTTCCGACGCAGTTGTATCTCCTTTCTCTGCGTTGGTGGTTTTCAGCATCCCTTCTTCATTGACTGTGCTGCGGATTTGCGCCGAATTGAGTCTGCTATCATCGGAACCCGATTGATTGGGTGCGCCGTTTGACTGGGAAAATTTTTCCGCAGTTTCACGGCTGGCAACAGCCTCTTTTTCGGTTTTGGCAACGCTGCTCTGCTTAGCAAAGCTCTTAGCATCTTTTGCATCACCGCTCGTTTTTGCAGCTTTCTTGTCTTGATTTCCCGTCACTTCTTCTGTGGTCTGCTGCTTTGTCTTCTTAGGAATCTGTGAAGTTTCCACAGCAGCTTTTCTGTCAATGGCTTTTTCGAGAACTTTTTTCCGAAAAGATTGACCATTGTTAGTTATTGTTTTTTCATTGACGGCGTACGGCGCAGGACCGGTTTCTGGTCGGTTTTCTGCGGCCATTACAGTGCTCAAGAAGTCGGGGAAAGCTGCCCCTTCGTTTTCAGGACCTACACCGGGATTAACACCGCGTCCTGCCGGCATGGGCAAGTTTGTCGCATTGACATACGGTATCATTTGTTTTTCTCCCCGGCTAGCCATTGGGTAATGGCTGCAGCCCTGTTATGTGATAGCGCCTGCAGGATTTTTTTTCGATTACGGCTACTGACATTTTGATAGATACCGATGACGGTTTCATCATCAAGCCTTTCAAAAATTGGCCGCATTTCTTCAATTTTCATTGATTCATAAGTTTTGGCAATTTCAGAAATATTTGCTCCAACTTTTTGTTTTTCATTAACTTTTTTGCCAAGCTGCTCAACTTGTTTTTTATATTGTTCAATTACGGATTGATTGAAATCCAGCACCTCTTTCAGACTGTCTTCTATCAGCCCAGAAAAAAATAATTTGCTGTTAAGCTCATTTATCGTTGCAGTCAGGCTGTCAATCGTTTGCTCTTTTTGCTGAATGATCTGACTGGCTAAAACCTTATTATCCATGATAACAGCAGCGCGAATTGCCTCGCTGTTGTCTTGTTCAAGAAATGTGAGGACTGCGAATGTGATACCCACAAGAATAATAAATGCGCCAACAGCAGCGGCCATATATACGAGTACTGCTTTCATTGTCTAATTCCCCAATTTCCAGCATTAATACGCCGCAAAGCAATTTCACTATTAGCAATAATTTCGTGTTGTGCCATAGACCGGGAAAATTCTTCCTCTTTCTTCTCTTTTAATTTTTCCACTATTTTTTTTTCCTGACTGGCTTTGAGCAAAATTGATCGTTTCTCATCAACATGCTTTTCTGCTAATTGAACGGATTGATTTTGATTTTCAATTAGAAAGTTGAGCTGATTTGTATAGGATGTCTGGATTTTCAGACTAAAAGGAGCAAGAAATGTTTCGCCCAGATTTGCCTTTTGGAAATGTTCTTCCTTTTTTGTATTAATCATTTGCAATTTTTCTTCTTCCTGCTTCAGAGCCATTTGTGCTTGTTTCAATTCGATGGCGCGGATATCTTCCAGCTTCTGCCTGATTTGTAAAACACTTTGTAATCTGAATTCAAATTTTTTTGCCATCACTTAATCTCTTCGCAATTATCCTGCCAATTTTGCCAAATCAGCTAATTTTTTGCCCGTCATATCAATTGTACTTTTCTCCTCTACAGACTGTCTGAGGAATTGATTAATCTGATCTTGCATGGCTATCGCCTTATCAACTTTAGGATTGCTGCCTTTGGCATAAGCGCCAATATTTATGAGGTCTTCATTTTCACGATAAAAGGCCATCATTTCCAAAATGCTGGCAGAATCTTTTAACTGCTGTTTTTTCGCCACTTCGGAACGCAAACGGCTGACGCTCTCCAAAACATCAATTGCCGGATAGTGCCCTCTTGTGGCGATCCGCCGGCTGAGCACAATATGTCCATCGAGTATAGAGCGGGCTGAATCGGCTACCGGCTCATCCATATCGCCACCCTCAACTAATACAGTATAAAGTCCTGTAATGCTTCCCTTATTATTTTTTCCAGCACGCTCCAGCATTCGGGGCAGCAGGGCAAAAACAGATGGTGTATATCCCTTTGTTGTTGGCGGCTCACCGGTGGCCAGACCGATTTCCCGCTGTGCCATTGCTACGCGGGTGAGGCTATCCATCATCAGTAAGACATCTTTGCCTGTATCCCGAAAATATTCAGCAATGGCTGTGGTAATGAGTGCGCCTTTTATTCGAACCATCGCTGCCTGATCAGAAGTCGCAACAACCACTACAGAGCGTTTAAGCCCTTCCGAGCCTAAATCACGTTCAATAAACTCCCGAACTTCCCTGCCTCGTTCGCCAATAAGCCCGATCACATTGACCTGGGCGTCAGTATATCGGGCCATCATCCCCAGGAGAACACTTTTACCGACGCCGCTGCCGGCAAAAATGCCAACACGCTGACCTCTGCCAAGTGTTATCAGCCCATCAATCGATCTAATGCCTGTTGATAAAGCTTTATCAATACGCTCCCGCTCAAGTGCGTGAGGTGGTGTATTATAAACAGGCTGCTTGTGTTCAGTATGTATAGGGCCTTTTCCATCAATGGGATTGCCCATACCATCCAGCACTCTGCCAAGCAACTCTGGGCCAGCCGGGATGGAAAGAGGCATTGCGCTGCGCCGGATTCTGCTTCCTGGAGAAATTCCCGTCAGCTCCGAAAGCGGCATAAGCAACACCTTATCACCTCGAAAACCAACAACTTCGCTTTGAATCAAATACCCTGAAGGCGTCATAATCTCACAAAGATCCCCAAGGGTACTTCCTGGAAGCGAAGCCTCAATAATCATCCCGACAAGCTGAGAAACCTTTCCTTCAACTGGCAGCAAGGCCATACGACTCAGGCGATTTTGCCAGGAATTTATCTGTTTAATTAGCGGGTTTGCGTTAGTGTTCACCAGAAAGCTCCGCTGTTATCAGTTCTAAACTTCTGCCTATGGTGCCGTCAATATAGTAGTCTTCGCTTTCAATAATACATTCTCCGGGCTGAAGTGAATTTTTTCGCCGATAGCGTAGAGTCTGATGAGCGCCAAGCTGTAATCTTTCCATCAAATCCACGCCCTGTATAAAGTCGATCTGG
>DSDE01000505.1 GCA_011049095.1 Fidelibacterota bacterium | reverse complement strand
CTGCTACCAAAGACCATACACTGGTTCGGAAAGCCGCTATCGAAACCGGTAATTTCGATTGGTTACTTTCTGCGGGCACAGATGCCGACAATTCTGAATGGCTGGTCTATGAGCAGAATACTTTTGCTTATCTCGGCACTCATAATGAAACCATTGTGCCACGCTTTCAGTTAACACATGATCCCGTGGCGCCCACATCGTCAGATGAGGTAACAATATCGCTCGCTGTTCTTGATGATGGCATCGTATCCAATGTGAAGCTTTTCTATGGTCTCTCTGAATCAGCTATGACCAATGAAGTGACTCTCACCGAAACGGAAGGGGTTTACAGCGGTACAATTCCTGCACAGGATCACGGCACAGTCGTTTATTTTTACGCTACAGCCGATGATGATGACAACAACACTGGCACATCTGTAACAATGAGCTACCAAGTCCAGGATGTGACCATCTACGATATCGTCATTAATGAGATCCACTACAATAATCCCGGCGATGATACACTGGAATTTGTTGAGCTCTACAACAATGATGACGTTGCTGTTGATATGAGCGGCTACACTTTCAGTGACGGAATTGAATTTACTTTTCCGGAAAATACCGTTTTGCCAGCCGGAGATTTTCTTGTTGTTGCCGTGAATGCCGTTGCTTTTGAAGCATTTTACGGTTTTGCCCCCGATTTTCAGTGGACAAGCGGCGCCTTGAGCAATAGCGGAGAGCGCCTTGCAATCAGTAATGCCACAGGACATATTGTCGATTCGCTGACGTATAGCGATAAAGCAGCTTGGCCTACCGAGCCAGATGGAGATGGTCCTTCACTTGAGCTTCTCGATCCAAATCTGGATAACAGCAATCCTGCAAACTGGGTGGCTTCCTGGAAGATGGGCGGAACACCGAAAGCGCCTAATAATCCTACAATGCTCATTGTTTCTGAAGAAGAATTGCCTTTCCCGCCAACAGCAGTCCATGGCGCAAGCTCAGTCCAGTTCTTTATGGCAAATCTGGGTGGCGGCGAAGTGACCGTTGACAGTATCCGTGTAAATGATGACTATTTCTCCAGCAATGTGGTGGATGGCACCGTGATTGGCAGTCGCGATACACTTGATGTCACCGTTGTTTTTGCGCCTGATACGGTGATGGAAGCGGTTGTAGCCAATCTGGCTCTCTATACTTCTGAAGGAAATTACAATCTGGCAATCACCGCCTCCAGCTACAATCTCTGGCCTCTGGAATGGAGAATGGCAGCCGGTGACCCCAATACCGAATGGTTTTGGGCGCCTGCCCTTCAACATTATGTCCGTGCTTTGGCTTATAACCAGCTGAATAACCACATTTACGTCGTTAGCCGTATCGGTGGTCCGAAAATCTATATTCTCGAAGGCGAAACCGGCGCAGTTGTCGGTCAGCTTGACAATACTGGAATCGCTCAGAATGGCGCAACTTTTCACGTGAATACCATCGCTGTCACCGAAGACGGACAGATTTTGGTCGCTTCATTGGGACGCACGCCTGAGATATTCAATCTCTATCATTATGCAAATGAAATGGCTGCTCCAAGCTGGGTTTACAGCAAAGATGCCACCATTGTTGCTGGTGATGCCCTTGGCGTGGCCGGAACCGGTACAAATCTGACGGTTTTCTCCGCTGGGCATTGGTCAACAGCAGGCAATAATGATCACCTTAACAAGATGCTGGTTCTGGAAACCACAGACTTGGGAAACTGGACAGAAACACTGGTTGACCTCGTGGCGCCTCGCGATGCCAATTACGGAATCAGCCCCGTCGGCAATGGCGACTATCTCTTTGTGAATGGCACCAGCGCCACCGGTCCCCTCTATATGAAAAAAGACGGAACCGTGCTCTATAATTTCTCACCAGTTGGAACTTCTGTGGAATATTTTGAAGTTGAGACTTCTTCAAAAGGTACACGCCGCTTTGTGGCTTTCACCAATGGCTGGTCCAGTGGTGTCCACGTTGCAGAGCTTTTTGGTGAACCCGGAGACAATCTCTGCTCAAGCTATGAATTTCTCGAAGCTCCTACAGAAAATTACGCCACCATCAGCAACGGCAATGCCACTGGTATGGCGGTTTACAATCGTTTCAATAACAGCATTGTGGAATTGATTACCAATAACGGTATCAGCTCCTACAGCCTTGATCTGGTGGTTCCCGATGCTGTGGTTCCCGCGATTCCGGTGATGTCTGTTGAGCCCCGTATGCTTGATTTCGAAATTGTTGTCGGCGCTTCAGCGCTGAATTTCACAATCAGTAATATCGGTACAGCCGACCTGGTGATTGACAGTATAATGATTGACAGTCCGGTCTTGACCACCAATTTAGTGCCCGAAACAATTGCCGCTGCTCAGGAGGCAAGCTACACCCTAACAGCTTCTGCAGAAGGTCTTGATGGCCAGTTTGAGGCTGTCGTCACCATCTATGCCGCCAATGGTATGGATTTCGTGACAGCCAAAGGTGAAGTCATCAACGTGGAAGGCAGTGTCATCAACGAAGACTTCGCTGCATGGTCTGGCTATGGCTACGGCTGGAGCGGCACCAATGTGACCCTCAGAACAGATGGTTATGGCAATGGTGATGCCAATTATATTGGATCGCCTGATGCTTCTCTGAACCAACCGATTATCATTATAACACCTAAAGTTATGAATCCGGAAAAAGTGCTCTTTCACTATGCTGAATACAGTGGAAGCGGCGCTGATGACTGGACTTTGACAGTGGCGCTCAGCCCTGATGGTGAAACCTGGACAGATACCCTTGGTGTATATGAGAATCCCAACAACCTGGATTGGCATATGGCCGTTCTGCCCATTGAAGCAGATGGCGCTTATCATATTGGATTCCTCTCATCAGAAGTGCTTAGCGGCGGCATTTTCCTGGATGATGTGATGATTGACGGAGCAGGTCTGGCTATTGAAGGCACTGCTTTAAGCGAAGACTTCGAAACTTGGAGCGAAATTCCTGCCACCTGGGGCACTTCCAATATCGTTCTCTATGATGACAACTACAGTCACAGCGGCACCAAATATCTCGGCGCTGAAAACCTGGGTCAGGCACACTATATTCGCACATCTGGTTTTGAAAATCCAACCCATATCAGCTTCTGGTATGCACAGTACAGCAATTCCGGCGATAACTGGGAACTGAAAGTGGTCCTCAGTGAACAGGGTGAAGCCTGGACTGATACTATTGCAATTCTCAACAATCCTGGAAATCTCGACTGGAAATATGTTGATCTGCCAGTGAATAAATCCGGTAAATTCTATCTTGGATTTCTTGTTGATGGCACTGTTGAAGGTGGACTCTTCCTGGATGATCTGAAAGTAGATGCAGCAGGGACATTTGTGGGTATCGAAGACCTGATTCCGGCTGAATTTGCTCTGGATCAGAATTATCCCAACCCTTTCAACCCGATGACGACCATTCCTCTGGCGCTGCCGGAAGCCTCCAAAGTCAATTTGGTGGTTTACAATGTACTCGGTCAGCAGATTGCTACTATCTATAATGGTCATCTGGAAGCCGGATACTACAATTTCCCATTCCATATCGGCAAACTGGCCAGCGGTTTGTACTTTTATAAAGTAGAGGCCAATGACTTTACGTCTGTCAAAAAGATGATGATTTTAAAATAAAACCCACTCTCAGGAGAAGGGAGGCCGTCTTCGGACGGCCTTCTTTTTTCCTTTTATAAAGCGGAGAAATCTTTATGGAATCTTTACAAATTGCTCTTTTTATCGCCACCTTTCTCTTTTTTGCATTGATGATGTTTTTCCGCAAGATTCCGGCGTTGTTAGCGCTGCCTCTGATGGCGCTGATTATTCCCCTTATTGGCGGCGTGAGCTGGAATGATGTGATTACCTATGTCATCGGGAAAGGTTCAGTGCGTCTTCATACTGCTTATACTGTAGCAATTTTTGGCTCGATGCTTTCGATTTTGATGCAGAAAACCAAAGTGGCCGAATCGATGATTAAAAAAGGAGCAGAGCTTTCCGGTGATAATCCCTGGCTTATTGGTATGCTTTTGCTTCTGCTCATAACATTATTATTTACAACTCTTGGCGGATTGGGCGCCATTATTATGGTAGCGACAATTGTTTTGCCGATTATGTCTAGCGTGGGTATCGGTCCTATGACGGTGGTGGGAATTTTTCTTATCGGTCTCTCGATGGGGGGAATTCTCAATGCCGGCAACTGGGCGGTCTATGTGGATGTGATGAAGCTGTCGGTTCCCGAGATCCGCACGTTCGCGCTGATTATGTTTGGGCTCACCCTGATTATGGCCGCCAGCTATCTGACGATCCAGCTTTGGCGCGATGGCCACGAAATTAAGTTCGGTCGGATTATCCGGACATTTCTCATTTTTATATTGCTCATTGCCGGGCTCTATTTTGCATGGCAGAGTCTTCCTGAGAATGTCCGGCTCGTGATCCAAAACGGCGCAGCACTGCTGGGTACGATTCTCAAGTGGGCTATTCTGGCCGGAATCGCCTGGCTCATTTTGTCAGCCATTTTCCGGGCAGCAAAGGGTGGAAATGACCCGGCCAATGTTCACGCCAGCGCTTATCTGACGCCGGTTGTGCCGCTGCTTTTGATTCTTTTTTTTGAAATGGATTTTGTAGCCGCATTTATCGTCGGCCTGATTTATGG
>DSDE01000097.1 GCA_011049095.1 Fidelibacterota bacterium | reverse complement strand
CCTCATTTTCATCCTGCAGAAATCAAGTTTTCCGGGCAATGGTGATGATACTAGCCACGAACTAAGGCTTCTGGCTTACAATGCCACAAATGAAGCCTGGAATGTCGTGCAATATGGTCGCAGCACACCGGAAGACGTTCCCCTCACCGGCTGGCAAAGCGCCATCGCCAATTCCGGCATCGTCTTCACCCTGGAAAATGCATATACCCAAGATGATGTGGCCATCTTCAGCGCCGATTCCACCCATTGGCACAAGACCAATCTTCCTGGATATCTGGAAATGGGGTCGCCCTGGGTCGGTGAGAATTTTGTTGTCATCGGCGGCGCTTATGAAAATAGCATCCGCCAATCTATATATAATCTGGAAAATCACCGCTGGCTGCCACAGGCAATTCAGAGTCCCACACCGCTGGAAGGATTGATTCTTGATGACCAGGGACTTAGCGCCTGGGACCTCGACACCAAGCGAATCTGGGTTTACCAGAATGGTATGAGCGCTTTCTCAGATATCCAAATCCCCTTCGGCTGGGATATTATCGATATTCAGCGCAGTAAAAAGCTCACGGCTATTCTTAGTAAAAATGGCTGGAGTGATTACCAGATTCACTACTTTAATGCCTATGATAATAGCTGGAAAGAACCACTCCCTTTGCCATCACCATTTTTCAGTCCGACGATGCACTGCGCTGATGAAATGCTTCTCGTTGTTTACGACTATTTCAACTATATGTCCAATGAAAGGACTTTTCGTGGCTATTCGGCGCTGCGTGACCGCTGGGATAGCATCAACATGATTGCTTTTGACATTGATACAGTGAATATCACAGGTTTCGTTGGCGCTGTATCGGCAGTCAGCTCTACTCAGGCTTATACACCCAACCGCAAGATGCTTTATTTTAACGGTCTGGACGGCACATGGCTGAGCACACCCCTTGAATATCAGGCCGATCGGATGATTCACCATCGCGTGGAAAATGGTCTGGCGCTTTTTATTGAGAAAGGCATCAATTACCGCGGTCCCCAGCTCACGATCTATTCACCTAAAACACAGCTTCTGGTGAGCGATGATTTTGAAGACGACGTCCCGCTGCTGCAGATTGAAAGCAACGAAACCGCCATCGTTCTCTGGCAGCAAAATTCGCTGAAATTCATTGATTATGATGATATGGAATGGCGTACTCACGATCTCATCCTGGACCATTTTATGTTTACACCGGAATTTCTCACTTTGGAAATGCACTACCCCAGTAATCCCGGATCGCCTCAGGTATTTCACTATGATATTCCGCCCCTCACATTGGATGAGCCGCCGTTTGCATTTGTGGAAGAGCCGGCCATTCTCTATGAAAATTCCTGGTCGGTCTCCGTGCAGTGGCATACAAACCGCACAGCCAGCTCGCAAGTCAATTGGGGTCTGGATGAGAATCTGGGTTACATTGTGCAGGATACGATACATTTCACAAAGGAGCATGCTTTGAGAATTTCCGGACTGGAAAGCCAGCTTCAGATTTTTTATCAGGTCTGCAGTGTGGATGAAAATGGTGACAGCCTGATCAGTGATATTCTCAATTACACCCTGCCAAACGATGGTGAAAATCCCGGAATTGCCTCTGCACCGGCGCTTTACCGCATTCACGATCATGCTGCCTCCATCTGGTGGGAATGGGCTGAACCGGCCACCGGCACCATCGAATACGGACTGACTACCGATTATGGATTCACAGTTGGCGACAGCCTTACCGAGCTGCGCAAGAGTTTTCGCCTCAGCAGCCTGGAAAAAGATACGACTTACCATTTCCGGGTGAAAGGCTACGACCGCTACGGCAATGGCCCCACTGTTTCCGGGGATTATACATTCCGTACGGAAAACAATCTGCCTGTCGTACGAAATATGACGGCGCTGGACAGTAGCATCTGGGGCGCTGCTTACATGGGCTGGGATGCACCTCACTTGGACAGCATTTTTCAGCGGGAAAGATTTGACCACGGCATTCCTCTGGACTGGAAAGTGCTGAACCGCGGCAGTGATCCTCGTGGAAACACCTGGAGCGCCGGCTCTCTCAGCTCCAATAAGGTTGCTTTCTGTCAGTACAGCCACGAAAATGACGTTCAGGAAGAGTGGCTTATCACCAATCCGGTGCACGTGACCACCACCAGCGGCGGCGTGCTCAATTTCTACCATTTCGGGCTTTATAATGAATATGACAACGCCCCCAACAAAGTGATGATGAGCACCAATGGACCCGACCCAAGCCAGTTTACGACCATTTGGCAGAGTCAGGAGCTTCCCGAAGACTGGACTCTGGTGCAGATTAATTTCGATTGGTACAGCCATTACGGGCAGACACTCTATTTTGCCTTTGTCTATGCCAGCACCGATGGCGAAACCTGGGTCATTGATGATGTCTATCTCGATTTTCACATTGACGGCTTTTATGAAGATTTTACTTTTGATGATCAATTTTGGACCCAGTGGAGCGGCAGCAGCAACGGCAAAAGTTGGGGACTTTATGAAGGTGTTGTCGGGCATGAAGGCTACAATACCCTGCCAGATGAAAATCTCCACCTGAGAGCCTGGCTTATCTCACCACCTATCACAATCACGCCCAGCCATCATCAAATCGGTTTTTGGGAAATGGGCGATTTTGCAGAATATGACAATGCGCCCAACGGGATTTACGCTTACAACGAGTATTCACCGGATGCCTCGCAACTCATAAAAAGTTGTCCTGTTCCCGGAAATTGGACTTACACGATTGTGGATCTCAGTCAATTTGTCGGGCAAAGTATCCGTCTGGGCTTTCTTTATGATAACTGGATTGGTATAGATGGCTACGGCGAGGCGTGTTTTGGTGAATCTTGGTACATTGATGATTTAGAGCTTTTTGAGAATCTCCCTGCGTATAAAAGCGGTGATAATTCGGGAAAGCGTCCCATAGTCCGGCACAAAAACAGCATCAAGATTCCATTGACACCCCACTATGCACAAAAAGAGAGCCTTTCTATGGCGAAAACTTTCGGCAGTATAAGCGCTCCGCCGGCGTTGGAGCTTCAGATTCCCCAAAATAAAAGCATGGCATCGCTTTTTCAGCCTGTGGAAACAGCTCCGGCAATGTCGGTTATGACCAATGAATCCATTATTCTCACCGGCTTTGAAGTCTATGGCGCTGTCGCCGAGGATGAAGCGTTTGCCTACTTGGGAAGAGCTTTTCACAGCGCATTTTTAGACGGCACTGTCTTTAACGGCGCCGCCCGCCAATATTATGCAGAGGCTGTTTACAATGTGGGAAACAGTCAGCCGTCAAATATTATCACGGCAAGAGGCGGATACACACCGGCCGCCAATGAGCGCTATTATGACAGCGGCGTTTTTGCATTGAGTTTCTCCTGGGAGCCGGGCACCTCTTTTGCCAATGAATTTTTTGTCACCGACAGCCTCATCAAACCCCTGGCCGTGAAAATCCATATCGAATATCCAGGCCAATTCAACGTAAAAGTCTCAGAAGTTGATTCCGAAACAGGTGTGTGGACCTTGCGCTATCAGGATTCTTACAACGCCACTTCACGGGGATGGAAAATATTCACTTTGCCAGACCTGGACGCCGGTTCTGCTTTCGTTGCCGAATTTCTCCCCTTAGATGAAGATGTCAGCATTAGTTATGATGGCTTCGACAATGACTACTCCTACATTTATGATGGTGAAAATTGGTATTATGCCGGTTTTATACCTTTCATCCGGCTCATCGGCGATGTGGAAGCGCTTCCAGTATCGCTGGAGGAAACCCTTCTACCAGAAAGCTATGCTCTCAGTCAGAATTTCCCCAATCCCTTCAATCCGGTAACGCAGATTCCTTATCAGCTTCCCGAAGCCAATCAAGCCTCCATCATCATTTATGATATCACCGGGAAAGCCGTTAGCACACTGATAAATCGTCACCACGAAGCAGGTTTTTATAATATTCTGTGGAATGGCTCAGACCACACCGGTAAACAGGTCGCTTCTGGCATCTATTTCATTCGCTTTCAGGCCGGAGAAAACAGCTTTACGAAGAAAATGATGCTGATCAGGTAACATAGGCTGCCGACTGCAAACCTAAAAAAATAATCTGCTAATGAACCGCGAATGCCACGAATTATCGCGAATGAAGAAGAATTAGAACCGCGAATGACACGAATTATTGCGAATGCAGAATTTTTATAATGGTGAAAGGTGAATGGAGAAAGGTGTCAATTGTCAATTCCTGAAATAGCTTGCCCAAAAAAGAAAGGGAAAGCAAATGAAAAGAAGATAAAAAAGAAATAGTTGTCAGCTTTTAGCCGTGAAAATCCGTCCAATCCGTGTCATCTGTTTCGATGCTTTCATCTTTATTATCCTGCCCGTCCTGTTGATGGTTTTTAGAGGGCATTGAGAAAATGCTGAAAATCGGTATCGTCAGGAATATTCAGCTTTTTTCTCAGGCGGTAGCGGCTAGTCTGAACGGCCCGAGGTGTGAGACCAATGAGGGAGGCTATCTCTTTAGTGCTGAGATTCATTTGATGGTAGGCACAGATTTTTAGATCGTGAATGGTGATTTCCGGGTTGATGGCGCGGAGCTTCTCAAAAAAACGAGGATAGATTTTGGTGAACTGCTCTTTAAAGGCTTCCCAGGCGGGTTCTGCATCTAAATTTTGGGTTAGGT
>DSDE01000496.1 GCA_011049095.1 Fidelibacterota bacterium | reverse complement strand
CAATTATATATGCGGATTCCTCGTTCGATTGCTTTCGTTGCCATTTGATATCATCATTCCTCATTCATCATTTGCTATTCCTAAAGTCTTATGATTTCATCCAGTTCCTGGGCGATGGAGCGGACGAGGAGCTGCCTCTCGCGATGGTGCATGAAGGTGCTTTTGAAGCCGTCAATGATGATGTCTTTGATGTCCGTGAGGCTCAGATTAAAGGTTTTGTAAGCCAGAAAGAGTTCATCGGTGACAGTGGTATTGCTTATCAGGCGATTGTCAGTATTGATGGAGAGTCGCAGTCCAAAATCGCGATAAAATTTAAACGGATGATTGCTTAATTTTTTTACGCTTTTGGTTTGCATATTGGAGGTGAGGCAGACTTCCAGACAGATGCGATGGTCGTTGATGTAATTCATCAGATCGCCGTCTTCGGCCAAGCGTGTGCCGTGTCCGATGCGATGAGCGCCACAGTAATGAACTGCCTGATGAATACTTTCGGCGCCGTAAGCTTCTCCCGCGTGGATAGTTACATTGATATTATTTTTTAGCACTAGCCGAAAAGCCTGTTCATGGTCCTTAGCAGGGTAATTTTCTTCAGGTCCCGCCAGATCAAAACCGATGACACCGCGATTTTTATAGGCCACCGAAAGTTCTGCCAGATGCACAGAAACTTCCGGCTCCACCTGTCGCATTCCGCAGACTATCACGCCGCCTCGAATGCCAAAATCTTTTTCCGCGCGCTGTAGTCCGCGAATGACTGCTTCCAGATTATCCATCGTCCGCATTCCCTCTTCCAGGTGGAGAATGGGGCTGTAGCGCACTTCCAACCAGCGGATATTTTCTTTAGAAGCATCTTCTGCCAGCTCATAAGCTACCCGTTCCAGCGCTTCAGGTTTCTGCAAAACGCTAAGGGTCAGGTCAAAACGGGTCAGATAATCCGGTAGGCTCTCACAGTGGTCTTCACAGGTTAGGTATTTTTGCAGCTGAGCGGCGTCATTGCTGGGCAGCTTGACATTGTAATTTTCTGCCAGCTCCATTAGTGTGCTGACCCGCAGGCTGCCGTCAAGGTGACAGTGGAGGTCTGTTTTGGGAAGGCTGTGAATTTTTTCCCAGATTCCTTTTTCTCCTTCGGGAACGATTTGCTGAGTATTCATTATTTCTCCTTTGCTGTTTGATAGAGCCAAACTAAAATTCCTGCAAAAAAGAGCGCCCCCAGAAAACCAAATGTCCCAAAATGTGGCCACCAGTCTTTATTGGCAGTGAGAAAAATTGGAATGGCAACTAAGATTCCCATTAGCGCTTCACCGGTAATGAGACCTGAAGCAAAAAGCAGTCCGCGACTGTCTTCTTTACTGTCAATGCTTTTGCCTCTATTGACAAAGTGGTTGAGCATTCCACCAATAAAAATTGGTGTAGAAAGGGTGATGGGCAAATAAATCCCCACAGCCACAGCCAAAATGGGAATGCGAAATGAAGAGCCCCGCATTTTTTGATATTGATCAGCTAAAATGATGCCTATACCAATGACAGCGCCGATGATAACAAAATTCCAGGGCAGATTGCCGTTAAAAACCCCATCGGCCACCGAGCGCATTAAGGTTGCCTGTGGCGCTGGCAGGGTTGCGGAACCGATTACATAAGCTGTATGGAGAATATCTAAAGTGAGACCTAATGCTAGGGCAGCCGAAACGGTTCCTAAGATCTGCATCACTTGTTGTTTCCATGGGGTTGCACCCAGAATATATCCAGCCTTCAAATCCTGCATATTATCGCCGGCAATAGCTGCAGCCGAGCAGACCACAGCGCCGATGATGATGGCGCCTGCGGCACCTTCCACGCTGCCGGTTCCTTTGATGGCCAGGAGCAGGAGGGATGTGAAGAGAATCGTGGCGATGGTCACGCCTGAAATGGGATTATTGGAAGAGCCAACCAAACCCGCCATGTAGCCTGCTACAGCGCTGAAAAGAAAGCCAAAAATCAGCATAACAACAGATAGCAAAATGGCGATGCTCACACTATGCAGCACTTCTATATAGAGTAAAAAGACCGGGATGATGGAAAAAAGGAGGGCAATTCCCACCCATTTGATGGGAATATCCATTTCTGTTCTTTCCACAGCTTTGCCCGATTTGGCTGACTGATAAGCAGCCAGACTTGATTTCACGCCGGCAATGAGAGGATTTATGAGATTGATGATGGACCAGATTCCGCCAACAACCATCGCCCCCACACCCAGATATCGAATTTTATCATTCCAGATAGCGCTGGCTGCATCCATAGTAAATTCCACCTGCTCGCCACTCACGTAACTATAAATTGGTATGGCAAATAGCCAGGAGATGAGTCCGCCTGAAAATACCAATATGGCAATATTTCGCCCTACGATAAAACCTACTGCCATTAAAGCCGGAGAGAGATCGCTGCCAAAGCCAAAAATAATATGTTTGCCCTTGATGACCAGCCCGGTGGCGCCTTCTACCGCCGAATGCCAGAGCTGAAAACCCTGCTGCATCAGTTTCATCAGGCCGCCAGCCACTGCTGTTAAGCTCAGAAGTTTCATTCCCTCGTTGGCGCCGCCTTTTTCGCTGGCACGGTCTCCCGTGCGCAAGACCTCTGCTGTGGCTACACCTTCCGGATACTGCAGCTTGGCCTCAATTATTAAAGCCCGGCGCAGGGGAATGGTAAAGAGCACGCCGATGATGCCGCCGATGCCGCTGATTCTGGCAATCTGCAAATAATCAAAATTTGTCCAGTAGCCCATCAATACCAAAGCCGGTATTGTGAAAATCACACCGGCAGCCAGAGATTCGCCTGCAGAGGCTGCCGTCTGCACGATATTATTTTCCAAAATATTACTGCGCTTAAAAAGCTTGAGAATGCCCATCGATATGACAGCCGCAGGTATGGAGGCGCTGACAGTCATTCCGGCAAAAAGACCTAGATAGGCATTGGCGCTGGCTAAAATAACTGATAGTATAACACCAAGAAATAGGGCTTTTATCGTTATTTCCGGCAAAACAGCTTGTCGGGTCATTTATCTCTCCTTTTTATTATTGTTCTGTAGTATTTAATTTTATCGAGATAAAACTGATATCATCTTCATAATAGGGCAGCTTGGTAAATTGGATAAGCGTCTCTTTGATAATGTTTATCAAACGTTTTCCGTCTATTGTTGCGTGATCTCTTAGCACTTGATAAAGCCTGTCTGTTCCAAATTCAAGCTTCGCATCATCCTGCAGTTCTGTCAGCCCGTCACTGAAAAAATAGTAGCGCTCATCACAGTGAATTTCCAGCTCTGTCTGCAGAAACTGCTCATGCACACTGAACCCCAGGGGCATCTGATCACTTTTTATTTCAATTATTGTATGATTTTGAAGACTGTTTTTGAGAATCGGCATATTTCCACAATCCACAAAAGTTATTTTTTTGTTTAGATAGTCAAATCTGGCATAGGTAAGGGCGATGAAATTTCCGAAACTGAGAAGCTGCGGCGCCATCTCTTTGTTAAGGTGATTGACAATCATCTCCGGTGTAGGCATTGCTTCACAGTTGCTGTTTGCAAGATAACTATTTACAACATGCATCGCGCCGGCAGCAACAATGGAGGCCGCTAAACCCTTTCCCATAACATCCCCCAGCAGAATATCAAGAATATGGGGCTTTGGCTGATAGAAATTATAGAAGTCGCCGCCAACTTTCTTTGCCGGAGCGATATAAAGGTCTGTACTGAACCAGGCCCTGGGCTGATGCACTTTTCCAAAAAGGAGAGACTTTTGGATGTGGGCTGCCAGGTTTATTTCTTGATTGCGCATCTCTAAAAGCGCCTCTTGCTGCTTCAAAATCCGTTCTGCTGCCCGTAAACGTACATATAGCTCTTGTGGGTCAAAAGGTTTGCGGATATAGTCATCTGCTCCCGCAGTCATACCCTCCAGCATATCCTGATGGGTATCGCGGCTGGTCAGGATGATATTATAGATGTAATAATCCTTCCGCTCTTCACGCATTTTTTGAATCAGCTCCAGTCCGCTGAAGCCCGGCATCTGCCAGTCGAGAATGGTTACTTTTATATCGTTGGTAACGCGCAATTGAGCCCAAGCTGAAATGCCGTTTTTTGCTGCAATGACTTCATAGCCCCACTTTTCAAGTGTATTTTTCAGGTAGAGGCGGGTGACTGGATCGTCATCAGCAATAAGTATTTTTTTAAATAAATTTGTCATTTTTTACCTGTTGAAATGTTCTAATACTCTGGCTATCTCTTTTTGAAGCTGATTATGCAACTTTTCGGCTTCTTCCATTTTTTTTTCCGAAGCGTAGTCCTCCATTTTTTTTGCTGTGTGATAAACCTGATGAAAGGCCAGATTACCAGACATCCCTTTCAGGGTGTGAGCTGCTTTTCTGGTTTTTTCACTGTTGCCCTCTGAAAATCCTGCTTCAATTTCTGCAACTCGCGTAGGGTAGTCTTCCAGAAAAAGTTCAATCAATTGCTCCATTAGCTCTTCATCGTTGCCGATGCGCTCCATCAGCTCATCGCGATCAAATATTTGGTGTTCCATTTATTTCTCTCTCTATTACGTTTACTCTCATCTATTAAAATCTATCAATTTGTATTAAGCTTTCAAATATAAAATAAGGTGTATCTATCTAAATATATGAGAAATTCAGTTTTGAGAAAACTCAGATGAGGCT
>DSDE01000194.1 GCA_011049095.1 Fidelibacterota bacterium | reverse complement strand
ACCATAGTCACTGTTGACGATAAGGCGATAGCTGTCTATGCCACCAAGATAAAACCATTTTACAGCTTCATTTTCGGACTTGCGCATACCAAAACTCATATCTACCGGCACCCAGCCTATTCCCGCGAAATAAATTTCGCCCCAGTCGTGTAGGTTGACATCGCCGGGGTGCATCATCCAGCCGCTTTGCCAGCGCGCCGGAATGCCATTGTAGCGCATTAGGGTAAGAAAAAGAAGGGTTACCTGACCACAGTCGCCTTTATTGTTCTCTAAAACATATTCGGGGATATTGGGGATAGTGCTGTATTCTCTGGCTGAGGCCCATGGATACTTATCGTTTATCCACTGGAATACTTTTTTTGCGATTTCCAGTGGCTCTTTTGTGTCTCCCACGACTTTTTCTGAGACGGCTTTGATGCGGTCAGTGAAGATAATATGATGCGTTTCTTCCCTGGTGTAGCGCTGATAAAGTTCACTATCTTTCTGATAAGGCAAAATCGTGGCTTTTTCTAAATTGTGATATTCGGCCATCGCGGTGTATTCAAAAGCCAGCTCGAAAACGGTGGCTTTTCCTGCTTCGGCAGATTTTTCCATATAGATGGTTTTGTGGGCATAATTTTCCGGCGACAAGACAGCATTATTTTCACTATGCTCTAGCAATTTGATGTCCATCTGTCTTTCCTGATCATTTCGCGGGTAAGGAAGCCAGCAGCGAAGTACTTCTCCTTCAGGAACTGCATCTGCATCCACAGTCAGTGTATAATTGAGGCGCATACGGACCGGCTTTACCAGCGTCTGTTTTGATTCTACAGCAGCGCTTATAACTTCAGGTATATGTTTTTTAAGGGTTTCATTGAGGCTGTCGTCACTTATGCCGTCCACTTCGATTTTGCAGGCTTTGGCCTCTTTATTCAGGCGAAAAAGATTGTATTGTCCGTAACGAAAGTACTTTTTTTCCCCATCAATACGCATCATTTCCAGTTGGTTGGCTTTTTCCCAGTCAGCAATTTGTGCATCACTCACATTAGGAAAATATTTCTTGATATGAGGCAGGTGATCGGCTAGATTTTTGGAAAAATCAATACGGATGCGCTTCATCATCTCTTCTAATTTATGAATTTCCCATTTTTCTTCTGCTGAGAGGGGACGCTGACCATTAAGTTTTAAAATCAGTGCTTCAGCCTGTGAATAGTTGCCGGTTTCATACGCAGCTATAATCTCTTTCATTGTAATTGATTCCTGATTATTATTGACTTGTAGACTCTCTTCCTTCTGCTGTGCGCTCATACAGCCGCTTAGCAAAAGAATGATGAACATTAATATGGAGCTTCTTTTATTCATTTTTCCTCACTTATTTATTCTGTTGATTGTACCATGGACTTTCACTAAGCTGTGTCACTGCCTGGCCGATAATCCGTTTTGCCCGAATGAAGGTATTGTATCGGTACTGAGTAAAATTTTCCGCGCCAGGCTGGAGAGATTCAATACAGACAGGGCCTGTTTCATGAATCATTTCGCCATTTCCGATGTAAATGCCAACATGGGTGACTCGCTCGGCTTTGTCCGCAGTTGCTTTCCGGCCAAAAAAGAGCAGGTCTCCCGGCCGAAGCAGGTCCAGGCGATTCACATCTTCAGTGATTTTCTGACCTTTATGAACCTGCTGGGAGGCATCTCGCGGCAGAAGGATTCCATTGAGAAAATAGATAGTCTTGGTAAATCCGCTGCAATCCATGGCCTTGGAACTGGTTCCCCCCCACAGATAGGGAATTCCCATATAACGGTAGCTGGTTTTAATAATGCTCTCTTCACTGGCTTCTGCACCAGCCAGCCATTTGCTGAAAAGTGCAGAATTATGCTTGGGAATGTAGCCGCTGCGTCCGTCGGGATAGCGCACTTTATAGTAAGAGCCATTTTCGCCTTCATATTTCAGCAAGGCGCCTGCCACCAGATCAGAGACAAGGCTTGAGCGCTGATTAGGCTTGCTATAGACTGAGCCAGCATCCTGAAGATAGATAACTTTTTCAGACTTTTGCCAGTGCTCAAAATCATTTTTAGACAATCTGACAAAAGCGCCGCTTTCCAGCCAGCCTAAATAATTATCTGAAGACTGCAAATAGTACCAATATCCGCTCTGATTTGTCTTGTAGAGCCGCAAAGGGTGACCAAGAATAGCCTGGGTAATCAATTCTGCGGAATGGCGCGGCTCTCCGCGAAAATTTGCAATTGAAGCATTTACAATACCATAGACAGTGTCGCCAAAAGATGCTGCAGGCAACGATTGGATTTCATAGCAGACCTTTTTATCGTACTGAGAAAGTTTTCTTTTCAGCTCAGAAACTGCCTCAGGGAGATTGCTTTCTCCTGAAAAAATCAGCTTTCTCCCTTTTTGCTCATACTGAATATCCCAGATTGCCACCCTGCTGTCTGGTGCAAAATTAGTTTTTAGCTCATTCATCACTTCCAGTAAAACTTCATCGGGAAGTGGAGAACAAGCCGAAATAAGCAAAAAAAGCGAAACAAACAGCGTGTTGAACGTTATTTTCATAGATTCCTCTTCTTATTCAATCATTTTCATATCGACAGATTTGCCAAAGATTCTTGGCAGAAAAAAGACCAGAACAAAGCCAAGCAGCAAAACCAGCCAGCCAGGCACACCAAGATTCAGGGGCAGGTGGCCAAAAAGTATCGCTATGAGTGCGATTGTAACTGCATAAAAAATCTGTGTTCGTGTGTGATCAATATGATCACAGGAGGCGCCCATAGAGCTGAGAATGGTCGTATCACTGATAGGCGAACAGTGGTCTCCGAAAATTGCACCAGTGAGAACCGCGCCGATATTAATGCTCATAAAAAGTGGATCAGGATTTAGCGCGTAAGCCATTGGTATAGCCAGGGGCATGAGAATTCCCATTGTGCCGTAAGACGTTCCAGTTGCAAAAGAGATAACAGCGCCAAGTATAAATATTATAGTAGAAAGCAGATATGGCGGAATACTTGCACCGAGAGTAGAGATAAGCCACGTTGCAGTGCCCAGCTCTTTTACAATGCCGCTGAGACTCCAGGCTAAAGTAAGAATGACTGCGGTAATTAATAGCATTTTTGCGCCTGCCAGCCAGACTTTCAAAGCCTCTTCGATAGTGAATATTTTTTGTATGATTCCCATAGAAATGGCAACGATGCTGCCAAGCAGTGCAGCCTGAAATAATACTATGCTTGCATTTCCGTTGCTAAAAGAGGCTCGGATACTGGCAAAGGCAAAAGGTGCCATTTGTATCTGTTCAGCAAGCTGCAGGTTTTCTCCATTGAGAATAGTGCGATAACCATCATAAAAGAGACCGATGAAAGCGCCAAAGATAAGTGTCAGAATTGGAATAACAGCATTGGAAATCCGCAGAGTCGTGGCGCTTTCGGGGTCTAAGCCTTGTGAATCAATATCGCTCATCAGATTTGCGCCGTCACGATAAAGCTTTCCTTCCAGCCGCGCCCTTTTTTCTGCGGCGTACATCGGGCCAAATTCCCGAAGGTGCCAGGCCGAGGCAAAAACAAATACCAGCATAAATATATTATAGTATAAATACGGAATGGTAGCCACAAATGCAGCATACGGGTTAACAGGTGTATCTATTATGGAATAAGCATCTCGAATCAGGCCGATTTCGTAGCCAACCCAGGTGGATATGAGAGCGATACCGGCGATAGGCGCTGCCGTGGCATCAATTATAAAGGAGAGTCGCTCCCGGCTGATTTTCATTTTATCCGTTACCGGTCGCATTATAGGTCCCACAGTGAGCGTATTTGCATAATCATCAAAAAAGATGAATATCCCCATCATCCAGGTGTAAATCTGGGCTGTCCTGGGTGATTTGGCGCGCTTGGCCAATGCCTCTGCAATGGCTTTAGCGCCACCCATTTTACTTACCAGAGCAATGAGGCCGCCTATGGTCAGTGTTTGCAGCAATACTCCCGCATTCCAGGTGTCAGCAATGGCTGATTGCGCCTCCTGCGTCAGTTTGAGAAAAGCATGAAAAAAACTCGAGAATAAACTGTGCTCATTCAGAGATATTATATAAGCCCCGCTAAAGATACCTATAAATAGTGAGGCGATGACATTTTTCGTGATAAATGCTAAAATAATGGCTGCCAGGGGCGGCACGATAGTCCAGAAGCCCCAATGAGTAGCATTTTCAGCAGCCATCGATACATCGCCGCCACTTAGTGAAATAGCGCTGAATAATGAGATGAGAATAATCCGTTTCGTCATAACTGATCCTTCAATTGTTTTCTCTGCTGTACTTAGTCTGACTCACGTACAAAAGGTAATGAAAATGTATAAAAAGCACACGAAAAAAAGCAGAAATATTAAGTTTCCCTAAAAATAGACAGGGTGCATGGCCACAGGTACCAATCGAATCATCATTCCGTAAAAATTGACAACTATTTTTCCGGAAATGGACTCAGATTTATGAACTTGAAAAGTGGGAGGCAAAATGGGAACGCAACTGAAAATAAAAACAATCCGCTATGCACTGATGCTGCTCAGTGGCTGGTATCTCTCTAATCTTGCTTAAAGTGTCTAACGCATACACTATCTTATTGATTTTATTCATAAATAATTAATTCGAAATCAACACATTTATTGAATGTTATAATACATTATACAATTTTATTGATAATATTAAATAATATTATATATT
>DSDE01000237.1 GCA_011049095.1 Fidelibacterota bacterium | reverse complement strand
GCTGATGGATAGCCCAAAGCTGGTTATTCCCCATCCTCGTTTCGCTGAGCGTAAATTTGTTCTTTTGCCAATCTCGGAAATTGCTGTAAATTATATTGTGCCCGGGTATGGGCAGACAGTAGGAGAATTATTGCAGCAATGCCCCGACAAAAGCAGCGTGGAGAAAATTGAATGAAAAGTCCTGCCTACTATATCGCCATTGAGGGCGTTATTGGTGTTGGAAAATCGAGTCTGGCCCGTCTCCTGGCGGAAAAACTGGGAGCGCGCCTCGTTTTAGAGCGATTTGAAGATAACCCATTTCTCAGCGATTTCTATAAAGACCGGAAACGCTATGCCTTCCAGACGCAGCTATTTTTCCTGCTGAGCCGCTATCGTCAGCAGCTTGAGCTAATGCAGCCCGATCTCTTTCATAAAAACCTCATCACGGATTATATGTTTATTAAAGATAAACTCTTTGCTTATCTTAACTTGGATGAAAAGGAGATTGTTCTCTATGATCAGTTGCTAAATCTATTAGTTAAACAAGTAGCTACTCCTGATTTGTTGATCTATTTGCAGGCTGATACTGAGCGACTCATGCACAATATCAAGCTACGGGGTCGTACCTATGAGAAAAATATGGACCGGGATTATATTGAAGCGCTAAATCAGATTTACAACCAATTCTTTTTTCGCTATTCGCAGTCGCCCCTGCTGATTATCAATACGACGGATATTGATTTTGTGAACCGTGATGAAGATCTGGAGGAGCTTATTGGATATATTAGGCAATCGCCTTCAGGCACACGTCACTATCATCCCGGAAAGGGGAAAAACCGATGTTAAAAACATTATTCTTGTTAATTTTATTTTATCTTTTAGTGCGCTACTTTTTTTCTCCGCTATATGATGCCTACTTCAAGCCGCGCCAAAGTGATGGAGAATTAAAAGTAAACAATGAGGATGCCCCGCTGGATCTTATCAGCGAAAATGATATTGTTGATGCTGAATTTGAAGACCTGGATGAGAAGAAATAGTAATCTAAAGCGTATTGGCGATTCTGCAAAAAATGCCATACTTATCGAAAAATTGACACCCAAAGGAGTTTATTTTGATAAAGAGACATCGCTATCATTATAAAATCTGCCCCTGGTGTGGTGGCAGCAATACCAAACGCCTCCACAGAAAAAAATGGATGCATTATATTCCCGCCTCAAAATATTACAGTTGCAGTAATTGCGGAATGGAGTATCTTAGCATTTTTGGAAAATTCTACCACATTATTCGGGATTTCTAAAAGCACATTTTCATTAGTTTGGCCAAACCCGGAATACGGAATATTAGTAAAGTCCTTATTTATGTATAAATTCCTTCCTAAGGACTTGACTGTCTGATATTGACAGGGACGGAGATTATGATATTTTTACCGGTGCTCTGAATACCAGTCCCTACTATGACGGTGTTGCCTGGTGGGAGCAGCCAGGATTTATCACTTCGGTTGAAGATAAGCAGCCTGGCCAGATTCCAAGCGCTTTTTCAGTAGCTCAAGCCTATATTAATCCCTTTAACCCTACGGTTATTGTACCTATCGCGCTCCCGTCGCCGGAGAGCTTAAAGTCGCTGTATTCAATCTTCTGGGGCAAGAAATCTTTGCTGAACGTCTCATGCTTTCTGCAGGTGAGCGCCACTATCGCCTACCTGCCAGAAATGACATGGGAAGCGGTCTATATTTTCTACGCTTCCAATATGCAGGACAAACGTAAGTTCGCAGAATTATTCTGCTGAAATAGTTCTTTACGTCATAACTAAAACAAAAAAGCCCGAAGCTGAGTCATCGGACTTTTTTATAAGAGCAAACTTTTTCGATAATGGGTGTGTGCAGTTTATAGAAGTTTTTTTAAACAAGAATTTCTCCGTCGCTCCATCACAAAAAATCGCTATCTTAGGCTTATTTCAGATACATAGCTTTCTGTCGAATTTGGGTGTGTCCGGCTTTCAGGGTAAAAATATAGATTCCAGCAGGTAGATTGCCGTAAGCGCTGTTTTCCATGGAAACGCGGACAATATATTCGCCTGGGGATTGGGTACGCCGCTGAATGGTCGCTATTTTTTGCCCTCGTAGATTATAGAGGCTTAATTCCACAAAAACTCTTTGGGGCAACTCATAGTGAAGCATCACCTCATTGTTAAAAGGATTGGGGCTTACCGGATGAAAAATAATATCCAGGTGGCCGCTGCCATTGGAGGGTTTATCGTCTTGTAGCTGACCAATGGTAAACTCCCAGGGGAAAAGGTCTGACTGACTTCCCCAAACGCTGTGTCCGGTTTTATCTACAGCAGCCAGCTTCCAGAAATAGCGAGTGCCTTCGTAGAGTTCATAATCGGCTTCAAGTTTGTAATAGCTATTATAAATGGGACCTATAATGCTTACATTCTCGAAGAAAGTGCTGTCTTCTGAGATATATAGCCGGTAGGAGATTTCGTCATTCAGGTCTGGATCACTGGCTTTTTCCCAGGAGAAAAAGGGTCTGGTTGAGAGAGTATCGTTTTGTTGATGCCAGGGCTTGTACAGCTCAAAAGGTCCGGGTGGCTCAGGAAAGAGGTCAATGCCAAAGCGAAAGGTATTTGTCCAGTCAGAGATGAGGCTGTCAGGAGTGATGACGCGAAGGCGGTATTTGTACCATGAGTTGTCAAAAAGCGCTAGCGTGTCACTAAATGTATTTTGCCACCAATAATGTATTGTATGCTGCCTCTTGTCAAGCTTGTTTTCCGACCATAATTCGAGGTCCAGGGAGAATCTTGTCATTGTATCAATGGGGTCAATATGGATGACCTTTCCCAGCGGCAATAGCGGGTAGAGGGTGTGAAAGACAGAGTCTTGAATGGTGATGGATTTTGGATCAACTATTGGGCTTTCCGGATAGGCATTGATCCAAAACTGGTGGTTTTCAGACCATTCTCCAGGCTGATTCTGATTGTCAATGGCGCGGATTTTCAAGGTGTAGCGGTGGTTTTCAATGAGTTCTTCAGAAAGAGTCCATACTGTAATACCTGGCTTGCTGATATGGCTGCGATAATCTTCTAAGCTGTCAGTCAGGGATATTTCATAGCGCAAGGAAGCCGGTGTATCATCTGGGTCAGGATCATTGACGCCTTTCCAAATTATAGCGGGAGCGGGATCGGCAATAATGCTATTGTGTGTTGGATGGAGAATATGGGTAGGTTTTTCAGGCGGATCATTCTGTTGATTAAGAAAAAAGCTGCTCCAATTGCCTGAAAGCTTATGATTTTGTTTGTCCGAAGCTTCCACACGCCAAAATAGGTGTTGATTATCTTGCAATTTGTGAAAATCTGGCAGAAGCTGGAGCTGGACGACTATGGTATCAGGAGAATCAGGGGCTAGATAAAAATAGTCTGGGTGATATTGATAATCTCTTTTTGGACTGTTTTTGCGCCAACGGTCCAGCCTCTGATAGAGTTTGGCGCGGTAAGGAAGGAGGCTTTTGCGTAAAGTTGTTTCAATCAAAGGGATTTGCAGTGTATCATAACTGATACTTAGCTTATACCAGACTGTATCGTTGGGGTCTGGATCATCAAGCGCTTTCCAGGCTAATTGACCAAAACGATAGAGCACGGATTTATCAGGCGGCAGAATAGGGCTTAAGTCTCCTTGAGGCGCCTCTGGGACCCTATCAACAAAAAAATGGAAAATGTCGCTCCAGTTGCTTCGCTGTCCGCTGATATCAATGGCCTGGATTCGGATAAACCGTCGTTGATTTTCCGGTATTTTCATTAGATCAACAGTAATTTCCGGCAGTTCTGCAAAAAAAGATTCCACCTCTGAGAAATCTCTTCTCTCAGAAAACTGTATTTCATAGCGAAGTAATTCAATATTCTCAGTGAAAGCGCTCTGACGGGCAGGCGTCCATTTTAATATATACGTTGAATCAGTAAAGATAGTGTCATTGGTGAGATTAATCTGAAAAGCTTGCCATTTAGGCGGGTCTGGGTAGGCTTTGAAATAGAACCAGTCTGTTTCTGAATAGTCTGAAAATCCTCCCCATGAATCGAATGCCGCCACTCGCCAATACCAGCGCCGCTTTGGTTCCAAAAAAGATTGGATATTATTTAGAATGAGTGCATTTTCTGAGAGAGAATCTACATGAAAGCTAAGTGTATCAAAGGCAGCAGATTGGCTTAAAAAAAGTCTGTAATGTAAACTATCTCCATCTGCATCATAGGAATTATCCCAAAGAAGAGTATCATTTTCGAAAAGAATCTTACCTTTGTATCTACTTTTTAAATCTGGTTTTTGGGGAGTGGCATTGCTGCCGTCCCAGCAAACAAAGCTAAAGGTATCGGGATGCTGCCATATTGCAGAATCAGCATCAGCTACGGACAATGATAAGTGATAATGGTGGTGGTTTTGCAGCAGATGGGGAGCCTGCCAGAAAGCGGAATCAGAAACGGGAAATTGACTCTCCGCTAGATTCATTTTTTGTAAATTCAGATTAAAAAGAGAGATTCTGTATGTAAGAAGGGTATCATAAGAGTTGGGATCAGATGCGCCTGTCCACTGGAATCTAAAATCTGGGGCTAAAGTATCTGGAGGTGTTAAAACCTGAAAAGGTCCGGGGGGATTATTTTGCAGGTCTATATATATTTTTACAGCATCACTCCATTTGGAGTTTAATTGACGGCTGTCTTTTGCTCTGAGATGGAG
>DSDE01000307.1 GCA_011049095.1 Fidelibacterota bacterium | reverse complement strand
AGTCTATTATCCGCTATATGCCGATCCCATCTCACTGGGGCTTGATTCTGTCGTGGCCATTGTTGACTTTAAACCTGCGCAGCGTTATATGCGGGGTGATTTGGAGGGCGAAGCAAACCGTCATCTTCTCAACTACTATTTTGATTTTGCCATTCGATTTCCCAGGGTTCAGAGTTTTTGGGAAATGCTGCAACTATTTGCGCCATACATTAATCAGGAATACAGCACAGAAGAGTTGCTGCAGCTCATTGTCCTTCAGCCGGCAGAATTTTTTAATATGGGGCCGGTCATTCTCGAGCAAAATAATCCGGCCACATTCCTGGTTTTCACTGATTCGCCATTTTCGCTGAAATCAAAAATCCAGTACGTGATTTTTCGCGATACTATCCAATATCAGGAGCCAAAATGAAAAAAAGGGCTCTGATTTTACTCATTATGCTGCTGTTACAATCGGCTTTTGGCCAGACATATCAGCTCTTGTTGAATCATATTATCGGGCAAGAAGGTATGCAAGGTGATATATTAGTTACTATAAATCAGGACCGAATTGTCGGGCTGGAGGCTGAATTTAAGCGGAATCTGCCGCGAGCTACGATTGATTTGCGAAGTTTTTGGGCTGTGCCGATGTTTATTGAGCTGGCGGCAGACAGTTCTCCAGCTTTTCCAGAGGATATCAGTTTTCTGAATCTCAATTGGTATGACAGACAGCAGATGAAAACCAGAGAGACAAAAGAGACAGCTTTCTTTATTTCGCATCCGGTGCTTAAGAAGCCCTTGTTACTGGAGCTGGCAGATTTTACAGATTTGTCCATTCGCTTGCCAGCTATTTTATTTTATACCGATCCTGAACAGCTATCTGACTGGGTTGAAGCCGCGCGGCAATGGGGATTTTCTATAGGCTCACCGGGTCAGTATTCGCCTCAGGCTACTCTTTTTAGAAATTCGATGCGCCATCAGACAATTCTGGATATTATTTCAGATAATCGTTCTGGCCGTGTTTTTGTCCAGGATGCAGCTCTTATTCCCAATAGTAAGTTTTACTCTTTTCAGACAATCATACCGGAAAAACTCTTACCGGAGCTTTCAGATTCACTGCAGAGCTTAGTGGATTATATTCTCTTTGATGACCTTCGCAGCTATTTTGCCTGTTTAGATACAATGAATCGCCTGCCGGAGAATGTGAACCCTATTATTGCAGATTTCCAGCACTGGCAAGAGATGGCCCAAAGACTCCAAAGCACACATTTTTTTCGCCTGCTTTGGGAAAGTCCTGCAAAATATTTTAATGTGGATGCCGAATATGGAGGTATTGCCATGGGAAAAAAAGCGAATATTTTCTTTATGGACAAAAATCCCATAGACATAGGCGCTAAAATTGTTTTAATTATGAAGGATGGGAAATTTAGGGAGTTATCAAATGATTGAGAAATCGTGGTTTGCTGGACTTAATAAAAAAACTACAGTCGCCGTTCTCACGGGAGCGGGCATCAGCAAAGAGAGCGGTGTGCCCACTTTTCGGGACAGCGATGGGCTCTGGAAAAAATTTAAACCTGAAGAGCTGGCCAGTTTTGATGCATTTATATCCAACCCTGACCTGGTTTGGGACTGGTATCAGTTCAGGCGCGACCTTATTCATAAAGTTCAGCCGAATCCGGGACATTTTGCTCTGGCCAAAATCGAATCACTTCTGCCAAATTTCACATTAATCACACAAAATGTAGATAATCTCCACCGCCGCGCGGGCTCGCGAAATGTGCTGGAAATACATGGCAATATTGACAAAAACTACTGTGTTAAATGCCAGAAGCGTCATGATGGCACTCAGTTTAATGGAAAAAAAGCGCCCCGCTGTGATTGTGGCGGCTTGGTGCGGCCTGACGTGGTCTGGTTTGGTGAGATGCTTCCGGAAAAGACAATTCAAGCAGCTTTCAGAGCGGCAGAAGAAGCAGATTATTTCTTTAGTATTGGCACCTCGGCCTATGTATATCCGGCGGCGAATCTTCCTGTTATCGCCAAAATGGCTGGGGCCGTCTTTATTGAAATCAATCCACAGGAAACACCATTAAGCCAGCAGGCTCATCATTTTATCAGTATGCCATCAGGAGAAGCGCTGCCAGAAATTCTCCGGATTCTGGAGTCAATCATATTATGAAAGTAAAGCATATCTCCTCTCTTATCAGCATCATTCTTATATTCAGCTCCTGTGCCTATTTTAATACTTTTTACAATGCGCAGGTTCTGTTTCAAAATAGTCAGAAACTCTATAATGAATCGGAAGACAAAAACAATCTCAATCGAGCAAGCAGAGATGCCTTGGAATCTGCCGCGTTAAAGGCCCGAAAAGTCATTGACAAATTTCCAGACAGCCGCTATGTAGATGATTCTATGTTTTTCTTTGGTGTGACCAATTATCAGCTTGGCAAATATTATGTCTCGAAACAGATGTTTACTCGTCTTATCAGTGAATTTCCCGAGAGCCCATTTTATGCGGAGTCCAATTTGTGGATAGCCCGTTGCAATTATCGGATGGGCGAAACAGACCTTGCATTTTCCCGAATTGAAGATTTTATTGGTGATGCCAAAAACCAGGCTTTTATCGCCGATGCCCTGATATTGGCTGGGCAGCTCAGCCACCAGCAGGGCGATACAGTCAAAGCGCTGAGCTATTATCAAGACGCGGCTAAAAGTACGCGCAACCGAGAAAAGCGGAGCGCAGCGCTCTATGAACTGGCGCTATTTCAGATCGAGCGAAAAAACTATGACAGCGCGCTCCAAGCCCTGACGGAAATTCAGGATATTTCCGTTGACAGAGAGCTCATGGGCAAAGTGCAGCTTCTTTTTGCCAGGATATATCGCTTGACAGCTCATTATGAAAAAAGCCAGCAATTGATTCGGGAAATGCTTGCAGACCAGGAAAAGCAGGCAATTTTCGGAGAATTGGAACTTGAGTTGGCTCAGACCTATTTAAATTTAGGAGAATATGACCGAGCTCTGGAACGGTACAATTCCATAATAGAAACATATAATAGAAAACCTGAAGCCGCTAAGGCAGCTTATCATCTGGGAGAAATTTTTCTCTTTCAGAAAAGTGATTTTGAAAAGGCAAAACAGTATTTCAATCAGGTGCGTAGCCACAACAGCTCCGGCGTGGAAGTCTTTAAGGCTCAAAGCAGAGTGGCGCTGATAGAAAACTATGAGCAGGCTAATAAGAAAAAGAAGCTAATCAGTGACAAAAACCCTGAATTATTATCGAATCCGTATGCTTACTACCAGATGCTTAAGGACTCGGCGGCTGTGGATTCGTCATTTATCCTAAAATTATCAAATTATTCAAAGGAAGCCGATCAGTATATAAATCAGCAAATGGTCATAGCCGAGTTGCTGGCTTTTAGCCTGGCGCTCAATGATTCGGCGCTCTCCATATACAAAATGCTGACGGACAGCTTCTCTTTTTCACCGAAAATGCCCCATGTTTATAGCGCCTGGGGATGGATTCTCCAGGAGGAGCTGAAACGAATGGAAGAGGGCCAGGCAATTTTTGACTATCTGCTTGTAGAATACCCTGAGTCCAGGTTTGCCAGACAGCTTTCAGATACTGCAGGCTATGGTCTCGATAACACTGGTTATAAGTTGGCGCAAAAGGCGATGTATCGTATTGAAAATGAACTAATAGATAAGGGTATGACAGGGAAAGCCCTTAAAGAGCTGAAAGTTTTAAGCAGCGAATATACAGACAGCCTCTCCCAGGCCCATATCCTTGCCCAGATTGCCTGGCTTTTTGATCATCAGCTTGTTCATCTGGATAGTGCGCTTTACTATTATGGGCAGATTGCGGACAAATATCCGCTCTCTGATTTTGGAAAAATGAGCAAATCGAGAATTATTTCGCTGAGTGAGATTCTGGAAATGACAAATTTTGAAAAGCCGGATGAAGAAGATTTTGAAATGGAACTGGAAAGCCGAGCTGATACAAAGAAAGACAGCATTAAAGCAGCGCCTGATTCCTCAGGAGAAAAAAACGTTGAAGAGGAGTAAATTTGGGTCGTTTACTTATATTACTTTTTTTGCTAAATATTTTATTTTCATGCTCCTCTGCGCCACGCTATGGCTCAGCATCTGAGAAGAAAGCACCTTCCAAAAGTGCTGCCAAAGTAAGTCAAAACAAAAGCGCTAAAGAAAAGAGCGCATCCAGGCTAATACCGGTAGAGAAAAACCCAACGCTGAGTTATCAGCGGCAGTGGACCGGCGAAGCGTCATGGTATGGAAAGGATTTTCATGGTAAAAAAACAGCCAATGGTGAAATTTTTAATATGCACCAATTAACAGCTGCCCATCGCACGCTGCCTTTGGGGTCTGTCGTGCAGGTCACCAATCTGGACAATGGAAAGTCTGTGCAGGTGCGGATTAATGACCGGGGTCCCTATATTCACGGACGACTCATCGACCTTTCTTATGGCGCCGCTAAGCAGCTTGATTTTACACAGCACGGCACAGCAACAGTGCGGCTGCAGGTGCTCTCATTTGGCGATAACAGCTATAAAAAAGATTAGCTCAGGCATATCAGATACTAAGGATGGCAAATATTCCTGCATAGCGGTTATGATTGCTGTTCTTATTGAGGTTTTTTGAGAATTAAGCCCTCCGGCATGAATGAGCGGCCTGTATTTCTCCCATCCATATTCTCAATGTTTGCCACAGTTGCTGCATTCGTGGT
>DSDE01000203.1 GCA_011049095.1 Fidelibacterota bacterium | reverse complement strand
CCCCAGCAACTGCGTCACTAAAGATTCGTAGATACCTTGATTCATAACTTCGCTCTCATAAATCTTTAGCTATGAGATCGACACGCTGTCATACAAAACGATTGTGCAATTTTAAAAAGGTTCAATTTCTTTTCCCCAAAAATATAATTATATCAAAAAGCAGAAGAACAAATCAGCAGAAAAGAAGCAATTGCTTCACAAAAGCCAGATTTACATTAACGAAAATATTTATGATATCATTCATAGACAAACATAAGCTGCTAAGGAAAAAGAGTCAAGAAAAAAACAGAGAAAAACTTAGACCTATCTGTGACAAAATTCTTCCCTTTGCAAATCTCATTTTGCTGATGGATTTAGCCCGTGCCTTTGCAAATTTAGAAAAAGACATGCTTCTATGCATTTTGTTTGAATATTGAAACATTTTGTTTTAAATTCAGACTGTGATGATAGAATCAAACATAATGTGGAAAGCTTTTGATAAAACAGAACTCACTCACAGCAGCATACACCATCTGATGGCTATACATAAACTCATAGAAAGCGCTGGTTATGCCCGGGGCGTTGATATCAGCAAATATCTAAATATTACCCGCAGCAGTGTCAGCATCACCATTGGCGCTTTAAAAGAAAAAGGATATGTTTTAGAGGATCAAAATAAATTTTATCACCTCACAGAAAAGGGCCATGCCCTTGTGGATATGGTTCTGGAAAACAGACTGATATTGCAGCGTTTTTTTGAAGCGACGCTGAAGCTTTCTCCATTGGAAAGTGAAGCAGAAGCTTGCAAAACCGAGCATCTGTTAAGCCCATTTGGAATGGACCGGATGAAGCTTTTTAATGAATTTTATGTCAGTAAGAATGAGGCAGCAACAAATTTTCGCGCCGCCTGGAATGCTTACATTCAGGAAATAGAAAAAATACACAATACGAAAAGAGAGGAGAAAAGATGAAACTTGTTTTACTGCGTCATGGTGAAAGTATTTGGAATAAGGAAAACCGCTTTACAGGATGGACCGATGTAGATTTAACAGAAAAAGGGCTTCGGGAAGCCCACGAAGCAGGAAAAGTTTTAAAAGCTGAGGGTTTTACTTTTGATGTGGCCTTTACATCCGTTTTAAAGAGGGCCATCCGCACTTTGTGGATCACATTAGATGAGATGGACCTTATGTGGATACCAGTGATACGCACCTGGCGATTAAATGAACGCCATTACGGCGCACTGCAGGGACTGAACAAGGCAGAAACGGCCGCAAAATTTGGCGAAGAACAGGTTAAGGTCTGGCGCAGGAGTTTTGCTATTCAGCCGCCAGCTCTGGAAACGACAGATGAGCGATATCCCGGATTTGATCCCCGCTATGCCGGACTCAGCAACAGTGAACTCCCGCGTAGCGAGTGTCTGAAAGATACCATTGAGCGCTTTCTCCCTCATTGGGAAAATGAAGTATTGCCACGGATGAAAGAGGGTAAAAAAGTACTCATCGCTGCCCACGGGAACAGCCTCCGCGCGCTGGTTAAACACCTGGACAATATCTCTGACGATGAGATTGTAAGTTTGAATATTCCCACGGGAATGCCTTTGGTTTATGAATTAAATGAGAAATTTGAAGCTGTGGATCGCTACTATCTGGGTGATGCTGAAAAGGTAAAAAAAGCAATGGAAGCCGTAGCCAACCAGGGAAAGGCAAAGTAAAAAAATGGTTTTAGAAGCAGCTCAAATCACAGAAGTTCGACCAGGTGAAATTCCCCTGAATAAGATGCGTCAAGGTCAGAAAGGCATTATATCACACATTGATGGCGGTCACCATTTTAATCAGAAAATTGAAGCAATGGGTCTGCATCTTGGTGTCAGCCTGGAAATTATTTCCGCTCAACTGATGCACGGCCCCGTAACGGTTCGGGTTGGCTCTACTCAGGCAGCCATCGGTTTTGGAATGGCTGGCAAAATCTACATAAAGCTGTCAGAACAATGAAAAAGATACTTCTTGTCGGCAACCCAAACGTAGGTAAAAGCGCTCTCTTTTCGCGGCTAACAGGCGTAAGGGTGTTTGTTTCAAATTATCCTGGCACAACAGTCGAGTACACCGAAGGCTATATGCGACTGAATGGAGAGCGTGTTCAGGTTATTGATGTGCCTGGCTGCTATGGTATGGAAAGCGCAGTGAAAGCAGAGCAGGTGGCTGTGGAGATGATTAAAGCAGCGGCAAAAAATGAAGATGCCATCATTCTCAATATCGTGGACAGCAGCAATCTGGAGCGAAACCTTAACCTCACGCTTCATCTTATTCACCTGAAGCTTCCGATGCTCATTGCCCTCAATTTCTGGGATGAAGCGGGGCACATTGGTGTAAAAATCGAGCCAGAGAAGCTGGAAAAAATCCTTGGCGTGCCCGTCATTCCCACTTCCGCTATCACTGGCGAAGGGGTGCTCAATCTGGTGGAAAAACTTCCAGATGCCAGGCAAAGTTCTTATGAATGCAGTGATAAAGATCAGTGGGTTCATATTGGCAAAATCGTTGAAGATGTTCAAGATTTGAGCCATCGTCATCATACGTTTGGTGAAACTCTGGGTGATATCTCGGTTCATCCAATTGGTGGTATTCCTATCATGCTGCTGGTGCTGGCAACTAGTTTTTACATAATCCGCAGCATCGGCGAGTCGCTGATTGGCTACGTATTAGACCCGCTTTTTGAAATCATCTGGACACCGCTGATGCTAAAGCTTCATTCACTGCTGCATTTTTCATCGATACTGCAAGATATTCTCATCGGCCCTTTGTCTGAAGGCGGCATCGAATATGTGGAATCTCTCGGCTTGCTGACCACCGGTCTTTATGTTCCTCTGGCAATGGTCTTGCCCTATATATTCAGCTTTTATCTGGTTCTTTCCTTTCTGGAAGATAGCGGATATCTGCCTCGACTTGGCGTGATGATGGATAGCCTGATGCATAAGGTGGGTATCCACGGTCTGGCAATCATTCCGATGCTCCTTGGCGTTGGCTGCAATGTTCCTGGCGCTATGAGCACCCGAATTTTAGAAACTCGGCGAGAGAAGTTCATAGCCGCCACCCTTATGGCAATAGCTATTCCCTGTATGGCTCAGGTGGCGATGATTTTTGGTCTGGTGGGTCACTACGGCACAAAGGCCATTGCACTGGTCTTTGGCATTTTATTCCTGGTCTGGCTCGCGCTGGGTATGCTCATGCATCGCTTTGTGAAAGGAGAAAGCCCGGAAATATTTGTAGAGATTCCCCCCTATCGCATACCTTATTTTAATGCACTAATGAAAAAAATGGCTATGCGGGTTAGTAGTTATCTCAAGGAAGCGGTTCCCTTTGTGCTACTGGGCGTCTTGCTGGTGAATATTCTCTACTCCCTGAATATTATACAAATGATAGCAAAAGTGACAGCGCCGGTGGTGACGGGAATAATGGGCTTGCCAGGCGAAACAGTCGGCGCTCTGGTCATTGGCTTTTTGCGAAAAGATGTTGCCGTGGGTATGCTTCTGCCTCTGGGACTCACTTTTAAAGAAATGGTCATAGCCTCTGTGGCTCTGACGATGTATTTTCCCTGCATTGCCACCTTTGCGGTAATGGTGAAAGAGCTGGGGCTAAAAGATATGAGTCTGGCGGCGGGCATTATGCTTTTATCAACTATTTTAACTGCAGGTCTGCTGAATTTTATACTCTGAGCATAATTTTTAGAAATAAATATTGCATAAACTCTATACTTATTAGAAATTACGCATAGGAGGATTACCGTAGAAAGGTAAATGAAAACAAGAACTAATTAACCGAGGAGAAGTATGAAAACAGGAGGAAGCTTCTTAGTTCAGCCCGTTGGCAGTGAGCCAGTTTTCACGCGTGAAGATTTCACCGAGGAGATGCTGGAAATATCTGGTATGGTGGATGATTTCGTGAAAGAACGACTATTGCCGACACGGGAAGCCATTGACAAGTTTGACCCTGAGCTGACGCGCCAGTTATTTAATGAGGCGGCAGAGCTGGGTTTGCTTGGCATTGAAGTACCGGAAGCCTATGGGGGTATGGAGATGGGAAATGTCATCTCAGCCCTGCTAGCAGAAAAGGTAGGCAGCAGCACATCATCTTTCATCACTACTTTTTTAGCCCATGTGGGAATCGGCACTCTGCCATTAGTATGGTGGGGCAGCGAAGACCTGAAAAAGCGATACTTGACTAAGCTGGCCACCGGAGAGTGGATGGGAGCATACGCACTGACTGAGCCAAGCGCAGGTTCTGATGCGCTTTCCGGAAAAACGACAGCATTCTTATCGGAGGATGGAAAACACTACATACTCAATGGCAACAAGCAGTTTATAACCAATGGCAGTTGGGCTCAAATCTTTACCGTATTTGCAAAGGTCAATGGTGAAAAATTCACCGCATTTATGGTGGAGCGGGACACAGCAGGATTTGTGATCGGCCCTGAAGAGAAAAAGATGGGCATCAAAGGCAGCTCAACAACAAGCATCACTTTAGATAATGTGAAAATCCCCGTAGAAAATCTACTGGGAGAAATCGGTCGGGGACATGAAATCGCTTTTGGCGTTTTAAATGTCGGACGCTTCAAGATGGGAGCCGCGACCCTTGGAGGTGGAAAACAAGCACTAAAAGAAGCCATTCGCTATGCCAAAGAGCGGCGTCAATTTGGTGAGCCCATTGCCCATTTTGATGCCATCAAAGAGAAAATAGCAGATATGACCACCGCACTCTATGGACT
>DSDE01000095.1 GCA_011049095.1 Fidelibacterota bacterium | reverse complement strand
GTGTAGAAATATAAAAAATTAAAAAGTCATTTTACGTTTTTCCGGAATTCATTGCAATCTTTGAAAATAATCCATAGCTTTCTTGCTGTGATAAAGGCTAATAAATAAAGGAGAAAAAATGGAACAAAATCCCAATGTGCAAGACCTGATGAAAAAATTTCCTCTGAAAGGGGGATTTTTTCGCTCAGTCATCCTTTTCCTGCTGGTTGTATTACTGTTACTGACATCGTGGTTCACCATCGGACCGGAAGAGGTAGGCGTTATTTTGCGGCTTGGCAAGTATAACCGCACCGTTTATTCCGGTCTGCATTTTAAAATTCCCTTTGGCATGGAAGAAATTTTTAAAGTACCCATTGAGCGACAACTAAAGCAAGAATTTGGATTCAGAACTTTAAAATCTGGCATTAATACCAGCTTTTCAAGTAAAAGCTATAATGAAGAAGCGGTAATGCTCACCGGCGACCTTAATGTGGCTGTCGTTGAGTGGATTGTTCAGTATCGTGTCAAGGACCCCTACCGCTATCTATTTAAAGTGAGGAATCCAAACCAGACTTTAAGAGATATGACAGAAGCCACAATGCGCAACGTCATTGGCGACCGCAGTGTAAATGAAGTGCTAACTGTCGGGCGGCAGGAGATTTCCACAGAGGTAGAGTCAATGCTGCAAATCCTTTGCGAACAATATGAAACAGGCATCCGTATTGATCAGGTTGTTTTGCAAGATGTGACACCTCCCGAAAAAGTCAAACCTAGCTTCAATGAAGTCAATGAAGCCCAGCAAGACAGAGAAAAATTGATTAATCAGGCTATGTCCCAATATAATCAGGTCATTCCCAAAGCAAAGGGGGAGGCCCGTCAGACAATCGAAGTAGCTGAAGGATATGCCCTGGACAGGGTCAATCGTGCGAAAGGTGAAGCTAACCGCTTTTTATCTCTCTTTGAAGAATATAACAAAGCCAAAGATATCACCAAAAAAAGGCTCTATTTGGAAACAATGAACATCGTATTGCCCAAAGCTGGCCAAAAATATATTATTGACAAAGATGCCAGCGGCGTATTACCATTGTTGCAGTTAGATAAATAGGAGGTGGACCAATGAAAGGCACTAAAAAAATATTTACGGGAATTGTGCTGGTAGCAGCGCTTTTCCTTTTCTTTTCTTCTATGTACATTGTAAATGAAACACAACAAGTTGTGATCACTCAATTTGGAAAACCTGTTGGAAATGCCATTGTCGACCCGGGCATCCATCTGAAAGTCCCCTTCATACAGGTTGCCCACTATTTTGATAAACGCTTTCTGGAGTGGGACGGTTATCCCAATCAGGTGCCGACTAAAGATAAACGCTTTATTTGGGTTGACAGCTACAGTCGCTGGCGGATTTCAGATCCCCTTCTTTTCTTTCAGAGACTACGTGATGAGACAGGCGCTCATTCCCGATTGGATGACATTCTCGATGGCGAAACAAGAAATGCCATCGCCAGCCATGATCTCATTGAGATTGTAAGAACATCAAATCGTCAGGCTGTAGAGACTTCTGATCTGGAAGAAGAGCAGACAACTCTTGAAAATATAAGCACCGGTCGCAGTGGCATTGAACAGATTATTTTGGAAACCAGCCAAAAACGGACTGCAGACCTGGGAATTGAGGTTCTCGACTTCAAGTTTAAAAGAATCAACTATGTGGAAGAAGTCCAGAAAAAAGTTTTCGAGAGAATGATCACTGAGCGAAAACGCATTGCTGATAAATATCGCTCCGAAGGTCAGGGAGAAGCCAGCCGGATCAACGGTGAAAAAGACAGGGAATTGAAACGCATTCAGTCGGAAGCATACAGAGAAGCTCAGGAAATCGTCGGACGTGCGGACGCTTCAGCAACTCAGATTTACAACGAAGCATATAATATGTCCAGAGAAACACAAGAGTTTTACCAGTTTCTGAAAACAATGGAGACCTACGAACATACCATCGATAAAACTACCACATTCATCTTATCCACAGAAGGCGATTTCTATAAATTTATTCAGGGACAGAAATAGCACCTCGTATGAAACATAAAATCTTTTTTAGGAATAATTATCATTATCACTGTAACTATCCAAATGAAATACTATCATAGTAGCAGTGAAACAAAAAGGAGATAACATGTGTGAAGAAACAAAAACGAAAGAAGTTTACGGATTGCCCCGTTTAAACGAAAAGGCCCCTGATTTTACAGCAAAAAGCACTCACGGAGAAATTTCATTATCTGACTACGCTGGAAAGTGGTTAGTATTATTTTCGCATCCGGCAGATTTTACCCCGGTTTGCACCACGGAATTCATCGCTTTTGCGAAAAAACATGATGAATTTAGGAAGCGCAACACCGAGGTAATCGGCCTGAGCATTGACAGCATTTTTAGTCATATTGCTTGGGTTCGGAATATTCAGGAAAAATTTGGTGTAGAGATTCCTTTTCCTGTAATTGAAGACCTGAAAATGGACCTAGCAAAAAAATATGGAATGCTCCAGCCAGGTGCATCTGATACACAGGCTGTGCGTGCTGTCTTCTTCATTGATCCCGATCAAATACTGAGAGCAATGGTTTATTATCCCCTTTCAAACGGCCGCAGCATTGATGAATTTATCAGAATTTTAGATGCAATGCAGACATCTGATAAATACAAAGTGGCCACACCGGAAAACTGGAGGCCAGGGGATAAAGTGATTGTACCGCCACCAGCAACTCAGAGAGCCGCAGAAGAGCGAGTCAATTCTGATTATGAAATCACTGACTGGTATTTCAGCAAAAAACAAATCTGAGTTTGAACAAATAGTCTGTAGAAAAAGAGCAGCTCAATTGGGCTGCTTTTTATTTTCTGCGAAAAAAGGCTTTTATTGATATATCCTATTTCACAATTTGATCAAAATAGGCATTATTTTCAAGTGAAAGTTGACGGAAATCTGGCAGAAAAAAAGTGTCCTTATAGGCTTGATAGAAATATTTCGCATCCTGATAGCGACTATCTATAAAAACCCGGGTATATTTATCCTTACTTTTATAGTCAATAATACTTTTCAGATTGCTCATCGCATCCTTTAGCGCTGCTTTTGAGGCGGGGATATCAGCATCTTCTATTGCCCAAAGCGCTTCATTCCAGCGAAGACGCGCTTTCCGAAGCTGATAATTACCGCTAATTTCCCGCAGCATCTGTTTTCTGCTGCTCCAGCCACTTGACCAGCGGCTGCTGCTCAGGGCCAAATCTATTACTTCATTAGCTTTGTCGAATAAGCCGCTGCCGCTATTCAGCTCGATTCCATCCAATTCATTTGCCATAATCAGATAGCCGTAGAAATCAATCATTCCCGACAACGGGTGAAAAATACCACTGCGATAGAGATTTTCACCTGAGCTGAAAGGAAACTTCCAATTGCCTTCGACATAACGCTGATCATAATCGTTGGTAAACACAGCCTGAGCGTGATACATCGTTTCACTTCCTGACAGGTCAATATGATCCACAAAAATTTGAATTCTAAATTTCACCTGATAATTATAAGCTTCTGGGCCGAAACTATTTGTGTTGATATAGTTCTCGATGGCAGTCTGAAGCGTTGGCAAGTCCTTTTGGTGACCGGGATTGACTCTTGGCGCTTCCAAGTTGATTTCAGCTACAAATGTCTGTGCTGCCAGCAAAGCCGGCAACAGAAATACTAATGCTGCTTTATAAAATTGTATCATATTTAGTCCTTTTTCATTGGTATCTTGCCGAGAATATTACCAGTGCAAAATTATCTGAATGACGGTTTTTATTCTGAAAGAAACCGTCCCTATCTTCTTATTATACCCCATGATTCAATTTAGACCGAGCTGTTTAGAATATCAAGCAATTTATTTGATAAGCCTTAGAAGCTCCTGGCGTTTCATTCTGGTGGCTTCCCTGCCTTCATAAAGCAGCTCATCAATCCGAGTATATTCGTACCATTCCAAACCTTTAGTGTCAGGCTGAATGCGGATATCAGCAAATCCCAGCACCATATCTGTCAGACGATTTTTGATAATATACTCACTGCGGCTGACTACATCAAGGCTGTTGTTCAGTTTTTTTGAGTTATATTTCCGGTTGCTTACATCCACAGCAATGACAATATCGGCGCCCAGATCCCGCAGACAGTAAGTCGGCACACTGGCAAAAACAATACCATCGGCATAATAATGTCCATCAAGCTGCAAAGGCTCCACCCATCCGGGAAGGCTGGCGCTGGCCTGAACAGCAGTTACCAGGTCTCCATCAATAAAAAGTCTCCCCTCGCCGGTTTCGAGATTGCCAGCTAAGGCGCCAAAGGGAATTTTTAGGGTATCAAAACTGATTCCCTCATAGAGTTCCTCTAAAACATGTCGCATACGAACTGCTGAAATCAATCCAAGTCTTGTTGCGTTAAGCTTGATAATTATTTTTCGAGCCACAAGTTTTGAAAATTGCTCAATAAAGGAAGGTTCATGACTGGAGCTGCTTTCCAGCTTATGAAATCCAAGACTCCGGAATGTTTCACCAGAGACGAAAGTTTTCATATGGTCACGAACTTTCACGGAATCGAGATAGTGAGCATAGAGTGCTCCGACAATAGCGCCAATGCTGACCCCGGCAACCATATCAATGTGGATTCTTTCCTCCTCAAGAGCTTGGAGCACACCAAGATGAGCCAGTCCTCGGGCACCGCCTCCTCCAAGCGCCAGACCAATTTTAGGACGCGCCATTGCCCTATTCC
>DSDE01000308.1 GCA_011049095.1 Fidelibacterota bacterium | reverse complement strand
TCCCATCTCAGACGATGGTATCCGGCGTTTTGATTTGGAAAATTCCATTGCCTGACCCGATTCCCCCCAATATCCCAGATAATAAGCTGAACTTCGCTCTGCTCTGAAAGCTCATATTCAATCATTGTGGCTGCATTGAAGGGGTTGGGATAATTTTGTTTCAATTCAAAACGGGATAGCTGCTCATCATTTTCTATGGATGTCACCTCAAAATCAAAGAAAGAAAGAATCCTCCCCATCACGGTAAAGCGATGTGCTTCCGGATAGATGGTTTCAAAAGGAAAACCCAGATAGACCAAAGCGCCCTCTTCTGAGGAATCTCCAAATAATCCAATGTATTGCAGTCCGGCAGAGCCATAAGTTGCCGAGTCTCGATCAGCGTACAATAGATTGGGAATGGCGCCGCTGACCGGGCGAAAACCATCTGGCCGCGATACCGGATAAGCAGCTTCGTCCCCATTGCCATATTCAAGGTCCCCTAACCCGGCGAAGCTGCTGCCATCAACGGGATTTACAAGATAAGTGGCCGTATTGCTTTTCTTCCATACAGCTTTAAGATAGCTATTGAAAAAGGTCGGATCCGCGCCGGTGCCGGAAATATTTTCTATAATCTGCGAACCTGAGATAAACAGTTTGCCCCCGTTCTCAAGAAATCTACGGATTGCCGATTTGCTGGTCTCATTCAGACTCTCCTGGTCAGCGCCAGCGATCCAATTCACCGCCTCATATTCGTTTAAAAGCAGCGAATCCACCGTCAATATCTGATCTGTCACCGAATCAAATCCAAAGCCATGATGATAAATAGCTTCCCCATACTGAATCACATAATTGTAAGTATTTTCAGCTATCTCTTTATGAAAGGCCTGAACCAAAAGGATGGGATTATCAGATGGTGAAATCACACAAGCCAGCAGGTCCCTTGTGACCGGCCCGAAACCGTTTTCATTCATTCCCGCGGCTTTGAAATAGATCGTCTCTTGAGGATAAGGCAGTTCAATGGTATCCTGAGACGCCGCCAGGATGAGGGTATCTGAAAGCTGGTGTGGGTCTGAGCCGTAGAAAAGAGCATATTCTGTGGCCAGATGAACCGGAGCGATGCGAACTTCAACAGAGCCAGCGCCCAGATTTCGCACTGCAAAGCAGGCTGGCTCGTCAAAGGGTTTCATATCCCGTATCGCAAGATGATTGGTATAAAGCCCTTCTTCGGTTCCAATCAGCGTATCACCATTACTGCAATAAAACGCCCTGATATTGTCTGTTTCGACGTGCCAGTTTTCAGAATTCAGAATTCTTAAGTCACCGGTCGCAAGATCCATTTCCAGCAGACCCGCACCATCGAAATTGACACCATTTACATAGTGAAAAAGGGCTGCATACAGATGATTCTCAAATATGCGGATAAAATGAATTCCCGGCGCTGTAAGCCCGTTGCTCTGATCATAGCTTTCCCAATGCTCTCCCTGCTTGTAAAAAAGCCCGCCAAGACAGTAATTCGGCGATGTAGATGGAGTATATTCCTCAAGCCCAAACCAAACGCCGGATTCCCCGATTGTTATCGTTCGACACATAACCAGATCCGACGCCGTATCAAATCCATTGGCTTTGCCAAAATAAGCTCTTGCGGCAGGGTCTGATAAGGGTTTGGAACAATCATAACGAAAAACGCCGTCATCTGTTCCTATCCAGACAAAGCTATCACTGGCTGCGATCGTAGTAGTATAACTGGTTTGATAATTTCCTGGCAGGCTGATATCAAAAAAAGTAAACTGACCCGTTGACTGAGCATAAATATGCAGTCCGGTAAATGCAGCAATCCAGACGGTATCAGCATGAGTATCAAATCCCCGAATCCAGTTGGGCATATAGCCGCCGGGCAGGAGATGCTGCTGCCAGCCGCTTCCCGTAATAGTGCAGGTGTAGATACCGTAGTTTGTGGCAAACCAGACTTTATTCAGCATAATTTTCATATCATTAATCGTATGATTCTGATTAAAAAAACCATTGTCTTTATTGTAGCGAAACCATTGCTGAGATGCCAAATCATAGCGAAGAGCGCCAGAATTGCCGGTGGCAAACCAGTATCCCCCTTCATAGGGAACGATTTGAGTAATGGCATAATCGAAAAGCAGACCTTTCCAATGATCCCCTGAATAAATGGCCGCGGTGGTTATAAAAATTGAAAAGAAAATTCTGATTGCGAATGGGATTATTGTCCCGGCTTCCTTTTTCTTCACATCTTCCTCCTCAAAAAAAGCAAATCACACCCTGAAAGCACTATTTCAGGCTAACCCTTTCAATTTAAGTTTATTTTTATAGCATATGTTCAATTAAACAGCTTCAGGCCGATGATGCCGATAATAATCAGACTTGCGGAAAGCATACGTCCAATACTAGCTGAATCGCCAAAAAAAAGGATACCCACCAGGAGCGTTCCCGTGGCGCCGATACCGGTCCAAACCGCATAAGCCGTGCCGATGGGAATGCTTTTTTGCGCCAGCCAGAGAAAAAGCCCACTGAAGCTCATAGCCACTGCTGCTATGATGATTCCCGGCAGCTTCGTCGCCATTGTTTGGGAAAGTTTTAAGCCCAGCGGCCAGCCGATTTCAAAAATTCCGGCAATAATCAAATAAAACCAACTCAATATTCTTCCTCCTTGTCATCAACAGAATCAGTTTTCCTCTCCTGCTCTTCTTCCCGTTTGTTTTTGAGAATAACTTTACGGGCAATGCGAACGACATATTCCTCACTATTTTCACCTTCTTTCTTTGGGAAAAAATTGAGGGCTGTCTCCATATTGTTAATCATTTTAGCCAGAAAACCCATTTTTTGCCGAAGCTGCTTTTCATCCCCGGTTTCCCAGTACAAACTCTCGTCCACTAATGTAAAATCTGCCAGCTCCTCAATGCGTTTCAGAAGCAATTCCGGTTTAGCCAGACCTCCGTTATAATGAATCGCGAGTCCCATTTTTCACCTTTCTAAAATTTATTAACTAATTGTTTAATATCTTTTTAGCTCCTGGCAGCAAATATTCCTAAGGATAAAAACCATAGCGGCCACCAAAGATAGGTCACGCTTTCTGTCAGCGGCCATAAATAGCCAAAAAATCCTAAAGGCAAGCCCAGCATACATATCCATGCGACCCAGCGCATTGATATAATTTTCTTCAGCAAAACTATGCCAAGCGCCATCGCTGTAATATAGGGAATAAGATAACTAAGTCCACTGAGCCAGCTCCAAACCTGATAAAGTGTATTTTGAGTAAGTTTATCGCTTTGATCTTGCAGCATAATGATTATGGATAGCATTGTTTCGGCATAATCCAAAAGCGGTCCTAAGATACCGCCAACAAAAAGTCCCTGAAGCAGCCTGTTTTTTTCTATTTTTAGAATAGATATGATGCCCGGCCAACCCAGCAGCCAGCCGGTCACCAGCACAAAATCCAGAAAAAAGTAAACGCTGACAAAGAGAGGAATTGATTTCTCCTTTTCCAGATTCAAACACTCATGAAATGGGTCGGAGCTGTGGTTCAATAAAAGCAAAATCATCATCAGCAGAAAAGCGGCGAAAGCGGTAAAATATGCGCCGGCGCTGAAATTTTTATTTAATAAGATAGCGTTCATGGTTTTTCTCAGCAGATACTATTCTAATTTATTTTTAATCTTTTCATAATATTCAGGATATAGTTCTTTGAGACAATTTGGACATAAACCGTGGCTAAACTCTGCTTCACTATAGGAGCCTATGTATGATTCTATCTGCATCCAGTGGCCTAGGGAATGTCTTATTTTTTTACAGGATGAACACACCGCTAAAATACCCTCAAGATGTCGGCTTTTTTTAAGAGAAAATGGGTTGACCAGACCATTAAGCCGCCAATGATGGCGACCAAGAGTCGTTCCAAAAGCGCTTCCTGCCAATTGACTGGTGTTTTTTGAGCCACAAGAAGCAGATGTGGAAGGTCAAGCAACTCGTCAAGCCAGAGAACAAAAACAAGGAAAATAAGTGTGGAAATTTCTATCCAAAATATTATTTGAAGCGAGTAATGATTAAAATGTTTTAAAAGATTTCTGGCAGAATTAGAGTTTTTTATCATAGCGCAATCATCAACTGTATCTTATCAACAAACGCAGAAAATATATCATTTATCTTCATTATTATTATCTCTTTATAATTCCTTACTGCCTAATAACACAATGAGGGATTGCCGCAAATGCAGATCATCATTTTGTGTCAGTCTCTCTAATTCACCCAATCTCTCCATCGCTTCTTCCTTTGTCTCTCCGCAAAACTCAGGTGAAGCTTTGTGATTACGGCAGACAAGGGGGTAATCTATAGAATCATAAATTTTGCAGCGCTGTTGCTCATCGAGATTGACACAGGGAATTCCGGCAGGCTTGCCATTGGGCATTCCTGGCAGCGGCGAAGAGATGGAGATGACAATACAACAGGCAGCACAAGCTGGCCGGCATTGAATAATATCTAAACCCATATATCTCAAATATTTTCAGTATGATTTACTTTTAAAACCGACTATTTTCTTAGTTATAGGGAATGCTCAAGCCCACGACCATATCGTCAATTTTCTCAAGAATAAGCCAATCATCCATATTAGCTTGCCGCTCAAACTGCGTCGGATCAATCTTATGGACTGAAGAAAACTCCACGAGACAGAGCGCCTTCTTATGCCAACGCGTCTTTTCTTTCTCAGATAAATTAAGCTTATCCTGATTTTTATTGAGAATGGCGCTGAT
>DSDE01000399.1 GCA_011049095.1 Fidelibacterota bacterium | reverse complement strand
TTGCCATACATAATATCAAATTCTACATTTTTAAATGGTGGCGCCATTTTATTTTTAACCACCTTCACAACTGTGCGATTGCCGATATTTTCCTGACCATCTTTGATAGCGCCGATGCGGCGAACTTCCATTCGGATTGATGTGTAAAACTTGAGCGCCCGGCCGCCTGTCGTGGTTTCAGGATTGCCAAACATTACACCAATTTTCTCTCGGATCTGGTTGATGAATACCACCGATGTGTGGGATTTGTTGACACTGCCAGTAAGTTTTCGTAAAGCCTGGCTCATAAGCCGCGCCTGCAATCCAACATGACTGTCGCCCATATCGCCCTCCAATTCCGCTTTGGGCACCAGGGCAGCCACAGAGTCAATAACAATAATATCAATAGCATTGCTGCGCACCAGAGTTTCGGTAATCTCCAGCGCCTGCTCACCGCTGTCTGGCTGTGATACCAAGAGATTTTTGATATCCACACCAAGATTCTGGGCATAATTAATATCCAGGGCATGCTCTGCATCAATAAAGGCTGCATATCCGCCGCTTTTTTGTGCTTCGGCAATACAATGCAGCGCTAAAGTAGTTTTTCCCGAAGATTCGGGGCCATAAATCTCAATTATCCTGCCACGGGGAATTCCACCAACACCCAGTGCGGCATCAAGACTCAAGGAGCCTGTGGAAATAACTTTTACAGCTTCAATAGGCTTATCAGCGTCCATTCGCATAATAGAGCCTTTGCCAAATTGACGGTCTATCTGGGAAATGGCCATCTCTAATGCTCGCTCTCTGTCTGGTCCTGCCATATTTTAATCCTCCTGTTTTATTGACTGTTTAATATAAATCTTTTTAGGGGAATGTACCGCAAATCTTTACCTTCTCGCCGGCTTTCGAAGCAAATTAATTCTCGGCTCACTGTCTCAACGGGCTTCGGCTCTATATTTTTGAAAGCTTCCAGGCGCTGAGTCGAAAGACCATTTCTACAACGAGCCAGTGTAATATGGGGCTTAAATGAATTTCTTTGCTCGGTTTGTGAATAATCCTGCCAGGCTTCACGCAAACTTTTCGCCAAAAGCGGCATAGCAAAGCCCATATAGCGAATTCCAGCAAATAGAATTTTGGGCTCAGCTCTTTTTGAGAAAAAACCTGTTCGATGAATCTGCCACCTAAGGGAGGCAGTATCTTGTGCCAGAGCTTGCACCTGCAGAAAGAATCTCTCCAAGTCTTCAGATGAACTTTCACCGATAAAAAGCATCGTGATGTGGAAATTTTCCAAAGCTACCCAGTTAATGCCATCATCAGGCTGCTTAATAAATTCTTGAATGCGTTTGCACTCTCTCATTTGTTCATCATCTGGCAATATACCAAAAAATATACGCACTCAGACCAGCTCCTGAACTATTTTTCTCGCCAGATTGAGGGCGGCTTGGGCTGCAAATTCTTTGTTTTTTTCCCGTCCACGGAAAAAGCAAAACTGCTGAGCGACTGTTTTATCCTTCATTGCAGCGGCGATAAAAGTGGCGCCAACTGGTTTTTCCAGCGATCCTCCTCCAGGTCCGGCAATACCGCTGACCGCCACTGTAAGGTCTGCCTTTGATCTCTGCAAAAGCCCCTCTGCCATCTCAACGACCGTTGCCTCACTTACTGCACCATATTCTTCCAGAGTTTCCTGCTTTACCCCCAAATAATGGATTTTAGCTTCATTTGAATAGCAAACCACGCCTTCCAAAAACCATTCTGAGCTGCCAGGATTGGCAGTGATGCGATGAGCAATAAGTCCACCGGTGCAAGATTCGGCCACCGCCATTTTCATACCACGTTTGACCAGCATCTCTCCCAACAGAGCGCTTAAATCCTTTGTGCCATCTGCATAATACCACTCCTGTAAAAATTCTCTTAACATCGCTGCCGCCGCTTCCAGTCTTTCACCTCGTGGTCCGCCAATCCGCAAATCCACACCTTGGGGACCCGGATAATAGGCCAGTTTCAGATCAGAATAATTCTCAAATTTTGGTTCCACAATCTCAGCCAGGGCGCTTTCAAAGATGCCCGTTGTCCGCAAGCTAATCTCTGTCCAGGCGTTTGCGTCTTCGCGGCAGATCATTGGCAAAATGCTCTCCTCCATCATCCCTTTCATCTCCATAGGCACGCCGGGCATCACAAACCATTCTTTTCTATCAACTTGAAAATGCAGCCCCAGAGCTGTTCCATTTCGATTGGGAATAGCCTCGGCATTATCCGGGACGTAAGCCTGACTAATATTATTTTCATTGAAAGGACGATTCATCCGTGCAAATCTCTGCCGCAGCTCTTCCAGATATGACTCATTTAATATGAGCTTTCCACCAAAAAACTCCGCGATTGCATTTTTAGTGCGATCATCCCTGGTAGGTCCCAAACCACCGGTGATAAAAACTAATTCCGTGTCATTTCCTACACGGCTCAGCGCCAGATGAATCTCTGGAAAAAGATCACTAACTACCTGTTTACGCACAGTTTCGATGCCGCATTTTGAAAGCTGCCGGCTAATCCAGGCAGAATTTGTATCAATCGTGTATCCGCCTAATATCTCATCGCCAATGATAATTATTTCTGCTAGTCTACGCATCAGATCATTCCTGCTGTAAATAAAATTGTTGTAATAATCCAAGCCAGGAGGCCGGCTGCCAGATCGTCTGCCACAATGCCCACACCACCGTGAATATCTTGCAAACGATTAATACCAAATGGTTTGACTATATCAAAAATCCTAAAAAGAATAAAAGCAATCAAGCAGACTTTAAAATTGTCGGAAGGTAGCGCAAAAAGAGCCAGAAACATACCAGCCACCTCATCAATCACAATATATCTCGGGTCTTCTTTGTGGTCTGCCTTTTCGAGAATATTGCCGCTCCAGACCGAGGCCAAGATAAGGCTTATTAAAATCACCATTTGCCAATAAAGATCATTAAGGGGAAAAACATATAACAGCAAAACGAGAGCCAAGCTTCCCCATGTACCGGGAGCCAATGGCATATACCCGATATAAAAAAATGTGCCGACCATCCTGGCCAGTCCTGTCATTTTTCCTTCCGAAAAATGTGCTTATTCTCGAAAAAATAAAGAATGCCGGTGTAAAGAGTTAGCAAAGTAGTAATCAGCATCAAAACCCAAAAACCGTGATAATCTCGAAAAAGCTGGAGTGGAGGATGGAGAAAATTTAAAAATGGCAGCTTCATTAAGAGCAGCCACGCTAGTACAGCGTAGATAAAAACCATCTGGATAGCTGTTTTTACTTTGGCAATATTGCTGGTGTTCATACTTTTTCCACGTCGCGACATAATAGAGCGAATCAGTGTAATAAACAAATCACGAAAAATAACCAGTGCAACCATCCAGCCTGGCGCGAAGCCCATTAGCGCCAGTACAAAAAACGTGGACATCACCAGGACTTTATCGGCGAGCGGGTCCATAAATTTCCCAAATTCAGATTGCTGATTAAGCTTACGGGCAATCGCACCATCGGCATAATCGCTCACCGATGCGAAGATAAATACGATCAACGCAAGGAGGTAACCCACCATTGTATTCTCGTAGAGCAGATAAAGAAATACTGGCGTTAAAACGATACGGGCAATGGTGAAAATATTCGCAAGGTTAGCTTTTAGCACCTTATTTATTCTCCTTTCAGTTCAATCCTACTTTGCAGAGCCCTGGCTAATGTAGCATCATCTACAAACTCCAGGTCACTGCCGATGGGAATACCACGGGCCAAATACGAGATGCTTACCGGACAATTACTTAGCATTTTGCGAATGTAGTGCATCGTCATTTCGCCTTCGACAGAAGAATTTATAGCAAAGACAAGTTCATGTATCTCTTTTGCTCTAATCAACAGCGGCTCAATTGACAGATCATCGGGGCCGATGCCATTTAGAGGACTTATGAGACCGCCCAGCACGTGGTATTTTCCATGAAAGACGGTCGTTTTTTCGATTGCCAGCACATCCATACTATCCTTAACAACACATATTACCGAACTGTCACGGCGCGGATTCTGGCAAATATCACAAGGCTCCGATTCGGTAATATGATTACAAACAGGACAGCGACGGACATTATCTTTCACATCAAGAAATGCCCTAGCTAATAAAATTATATCTTCTCGAGGCCTGTCTAAAAGCGAGAACGCAATCCGGCGGGCGCTTTTTCGACCGATACCGGGAAACTTAGCCATAAGTTCAGCAAGTTTTTCCAGACTTGGTGGAATACCTGACATTAAAAACCGAATCCGGGAATTTTTCCGCCAAGCATTGAGCCCATTTTACTCTTTTCCAGCTCTTCGGCCTTTTGAATAGCCTGATTGACGGCTGCCAGAATCAGGTCTTCAACCATTTCCACATCTTCCTGCAGTACTTCAGGAACAATCCGAACGGATTTTATATGTTTTTTCCCGCTGGCCTCTACAATGACCATTCCCCCACCGGCGCTGCCTTCAACTGTCAGATTTTCTAATTCAGCCTGAGCTTTTTCCATCTCCTGCTGCATTTTCTGAGCCTGTTTCATCAAGTTCTGCATTTGCCCTTTTGGCAACATCTTATTTTCTCCTTTTGTCAATTACCGATTATTTTGGCATCAAAAACCTGGATAATCCGCTGCACCGATTCGTCCAGCGTTTTTCCTCCAAATTCTCCATCTGGACTGCCATTTCGATTAATAATGATTTCTATCTGAAACTCCCCATAACCGCGTTTTTTAAATTCACTTAGAAAACGTGATTCATAGTCACGCAAAACAGCAG
>DSDE01000244.1 GCA_011049095.1 Fidelibacterota bacterium | reverse complement strand
TCCGGCCAGCAATCATTTTTTCTACGATATTGGCGGGTTTGCCTTCTTTCAGAGCCTGATCACGAAAAATCTCTTTTTCTTTTTCCACCAATTCCTGATTGAGTTCTTCCCGACGAACTGCCAGGGGATTGCTGGCGGCCACCTGCATAGCGATGTCTTTAGCAAATTCCATAAAATCAGGTGTTTTTGCCACAAAATCGGTTTCGCAGTTGATTTCGACCAGAGCTCCAAGTTTATTGCCCTGATGAATATAAGCGTAAATACTGCCGTCTTTTACAGCACGTTCTTTCTTCTTCTCTGCTTTGGCAATGCCGGCTTTCCGCAGTTTTTCAATAGCCTGCTCCAGATCGCCGTCTGTTTCTGTCAAAGCCTTTTTACAATCCATCATTCCTGCGCCGGTGCGGTCGCGCAGCTCTTTAACCAATTTGGCACTAATCGTCATTTTGTGAATATCTCCTAATTTTCTTTGTGTTCACTTGCCATTTTTTCTTCAAAGGCCGGGTCATCTTCAAAGCGGCGGTCTTTATTAAAACCACGGGTATTGATTACGGTGTCGGCCAGATATTGTGTGATCATCTGAATAGTACGATAGCTGTCGTCATTGGCGGGAATAGGGACATCCACCAGGCTGGGGTCTGCATTGGTATCCACGATAGCCACAATGGGAATGTCTAAGCGAAGCGCTTCCTGGATTGCCGTTGCTTCATAATCAGCATCTATGATATAGAGGCAGTCCGGAATTTTTTTCATATCTTTGATTCCCTGATGAAGAATCTCAAGTTTCTCTTTTTCACGCAACAGTCCGAGGATCTCTTTTTTCGTCAGATTTGTCCAGGCGTTTTCTGATTCACTCTCTTTTTGAAGCTGCTGCATTCTGCGAATACTTCGTTTGATAGTGATGAAATTAGTCAAGGTGCCGCCAAGCCAACGTTCTGTGATATAATGCATCTTAGCTCGCTCAGCTTCATCTTTTATTATAGACCGAGCCTGTTTTTTTGTGCCAACCATCAGAATTTCTCCGCCCTCGCGAATGATTCCGGCCATAAATTCTGCCGCTTTTTCAATGGCAACCAAGGTTTTGTTCAGGTCTATGATGTGGATCCCGTTCTTTTCCATAAAGATATAATCTTTCATTGCCGGATTCCATTTGGATGTCAGATGACCAAAATGGGCTCCGGTGCTTAACAGGACTTCCAGGGTAATTTTTTCCATTCAATGCTCCGATTATTTTGAATTGATTAACGTTTAGAAAACTGGTAGGCACGACGTGCACCGCGCAGACCGTACTTTTTCCGTTCAACTTTACGGGCATCCCTGCGAAGGAAGCCGGCTTTTTTCAGTTTAGGCCGCAATTCACTGTCAATAAGCAGCAGCGCCCGGCTGATACCATGCTTGATTGCGCCTGCTTGTCCGGTGAGGCCGCCACCCTTGACATTCACAAAAATATCATAAGATTTGACCATATTAGTCAGCTCAAGGGGTTGCCGAATAATCATCTGTGATGTTTCCCGGCCAAAATATTCTTCCAGCGAGCGGTGATTTACAGTGATTTGTCCGCTGCCGTTTCTCATTCTAACGCGAGCCACTGCAGCCTTACGGCGACCGGTGGCGATAAATTCTTTTGCCATTTTCCGCAAACTCCTACTTTAATTCCAAAGGTTTGGGTACTTGTGCCTGGTGGGGATGATCAGTTCCCGCATAGACTTTTAATTTTTTAAAAAGGACTCGCCCCAGTTTGTTGTGGGGAAGCATGCCCTTGACAGCGTGTTCCACGATTCGCTCCGGATGCTTAGCCAGTGTATCTTTATATCCATGGAAACGGGTGCCGCCAGGGAAACCGGTGTGATGAAAATACTGCTTGGTGTCAGTTTTTTTGCCGCTAAGACGAATCTTCTCGGCATTAATCACGATGACGAAATCACCAGTATCTATATGGGGGGTGTAGATGGGCTTATGCTTTCCGCGTAAAATCTGCGCCACCTGACTCGCAAGCCGTCCCAGCGCCATATCGGTTGCATCCACAACGTACCAGTCGCGCTTGATGTCTTCTGGTTTTGCTGAATAGGTTTTCAATTTCTTTTCCTCCATTATCATTTCAGCGTCTCTTTTCAAAGCCTGCTGATGCTGCGCTTTCTTGTTTCTATGTCAATGTGTCCTAAGAACGCATTACTTACTACTTTTCAAAGTGTGATAATTTTTAAATTTCCGGGACGAAAGTATAAGCTTTTTTTCCGTCTATTCAAACTCTTTTTTTGTTTTTATCGCAGAGAAACCAAGGGCTGTCACACCCAGTGAAATATTCTTTCACAGGGCGTGAAGGCCCGGATTAAGGCAGTCAGCACAATATAATTTATGGATAGAAAAATTTATTTTGGACAGATGTGTTTTTGAAACATTTCTGCAAGGAGTTTTTGTTCACGGTAGAGTGCAGAAATGAGATATTTAATACTTGAGAATCTGACTTTTCTCATAGGCCAGGAATAGCAAAGCGGCGGTTAAAATCAAAGAGAAAAGGTGAGAGAAAGGATAAAATGGAGCTGAAAAGAAAAAGCTTGTTCACACCCTTCAAACGCTGCGCGGCTTATTTTTCTTTTTACATCTGCTCTTGCATTCTTCTGTCAAAGTTTTTAGATTACTTACGAGGAACTTACGAGAAAGGAGGCTCACATGTCCCTCACACCTAAAAAAGCGCGTTTTCTGGAATTTCTGCGGAGCTATCAGCAGGAGCGCGGAATGCCGCCTACATTTCAGGAGATCATGAACGGACTAGGAATGTCTTCTCTCGGCACTGTCAATTGGTATGTGCAGGAGTTGGAAAAAGATGGCTACCTGCGGCGTACTCAGGAAAATGGCAAGCGAGCGCTGGAGCTGATCGACTCCAAAGCAGAAAGCCTGCCGCTGCTGGGGAAAATTGCCGCCGGTCTGCCTATTGAAGCCATTCCCAATTCCGAGTGGATTGAAGTGCCGCCGGCTTATCTTTTGCCAGATCATTATGTGTTGCAGGTGAGCGGCAATTCGATGATTGGCGACCATATTCAGGATGGCGATTATGTAGTGATTCGGCAACAAGAGCAGGCTGAAGCCGGGGAGACTGTCGTGGCTCTCATCAATGGCGAGGCAACCCTGAAGCGCTACTATCCCAAAGCTGAAGGCATCGAGCTTCATCCCCGCAATCCCGATTATCCGGTGATTCAGGTTAGTCCGAATGATGATTTTCGCATTCAGGGCGTGCTGCGCTGCCTGCTGAGGAATTTTGAATAAGGAATCAGGAGTCAGGAGTCAGGAGACAGGAGACAGGAGACAGGAGTGATGGAATGGCTTTGTCAATCATCAATCAACAATCAAAAATCAACAATCTGCTGATGTCTGAAAGGTCTGTTTTTCACATACGTCTGCCCGATTTTGAGGTGCAGGTAGAGCGGGCGCTGGACAGCTCGCTGCGGAGTCGTGCTATTGCCATTATCTCTTCAAATCACAGCAACGGCACGATCGTGGCGCTTTCACCAGAAGCCCATTCGGAAGGATTATATCGCGGTATGAGCGTCTCACTGGCCCGCAAAATGTCTCACAGCGTGCAGCTTATGCCCTGCAATATTAATCTTTATCAGCAGATGCACCAACAGCTTTATCAGACCATTGCCCGCTATTCACCTTTGACAGAACCTGCTCAGCCGGGGCAATATTTTCTCGATATGAGCGGAATGGAGCGGATTTACGCGTCTTATGACAATGCAGCGCTGAAGATTGTGCGTCATATTGCCTCGCTGGCGACCCTTCATCAGCAGATTGGCATCAGCCGCAATAAGCTGGTGAGCGCCATCGCTTCTGAAGTGATTCCCGAACCGATTATCCGCATTCAGCCGGCTACGGAAAGCCGCTTTCTTGCGCCTTTGCCGCCGCGGATTCTCCCTGCTGCCCGCATTTCTTCGGTAGATAAACTGCTGCGCTTTCTAATTATCAAGGAAATAAAAGAATTACAGAGTCTTACAGACGATACAATGGTTTCAGCAGAGCTTTTTGGCGCTTATGGAAAACAGGTGAGAAATGAAGCGCATGGCGAAGACGAGAGCCGTGTCAAAGTGCCTGAGCAGCGAAATAATCTTAGCGAGCAGCTTGTCTTGGAGAAAGATACCAATGACGAGATTTTGCTGCATGCTGCCGTGAGCCGCCTGGCTGAGCAGATTGCTTTTCAGCTTCGTCAGCGCAATGAAAGCGCCCGCATATTGGCTGTGGAGATTCACTACACCGATGGATTTCGCCGTCGTCGCCAGAGTTCGATGCGTTTCAATGACAATGCTTCTGTGATTCGGCTGGCGGTGCAACTCTTTTCCCTGGCCAATGAGCGCCGCAACCGGGTTCGTTCTGTTTTCGTGGCTGCCGAGGATGTCAAGCCACTTTCCCGTCAGATGGATATCTTTGACCGGTCAACGCTTTTGGAATCTCGGCTTTCGGCTTCTTTGGATAAAATTCGCCGGCGACACGGTTTTGAGAGCATTCAAACCGGCGATGCCTTTTATGCCGCCTTACAAAGCCGCAATCTGCCGGTAAATCAGTGGGCAAGCGGGTAGAGAGAAAGGGCCAAGAGGCGAGCGGGAAGGACTAAGAGACTGAGGGACTAAGAGGCGGAAGATAATTACGAATTACGGAGGAGGCAGAAAGGGCGAAATGGCGAAGGGGAGAAAGGGAGGGACTGAGGGACTAAGAGGCGGAAGATAATTACGAATTACGGAGGAGGCAGAAAGGGCGAAATGGCGAAGGGGAGAAAGGGAGAGACTGA
>DSDE01000495.1 GCA_011049095.1 Fidelibacterota bacterium | reverse complement strand
GTTTACAATGCACTAAAAGATTAGAGTCGTGAATTCTCTTTTAATCCCAAAATTTTTCGTTCATTGCATCTATCATTTCCTTCTTAATTTTGGCTTGGTCCGTTAGGGGACGGACAGGTCCGTCGGCTGACAAATCAGTGACCGGGGCTGTCACACCCTGTGAAATATTCTTTCACGAGGTCGGGGGAGACGTGGAAAACGAGCTTTGTGATAAACTCAGCAACTGTGCGTCTTAAAATTATTATCACAGGATTAAGTTTTATGCTCCTCATTGCGCCATGTCTCTTTTCCACCTTCAAACACAATCTTCTTTTTCCCCAATTTGTAAGGGCCTGGATTAAGGCAAGCAGTATAATCTAATTTCTATATGGCAAAAATTTATTTTGGACAGATGTGATTTAAAAAAACAGTGATGGGCGCGCAATTTTATTTCCATTCACCACCTTGTAATTACCATCAGGAATTGATATATTGTATAGTGGTGCGATGTGAGATGGATGTTTAAACAATTCAGAAAATAAGCGCCAGGCCTTGGGCGCATCAATAAAAGGAATTGCTTATGAAACGGACTGAGAGAGAATTTTCTTCTGACCCGTGTCAGCGTTATCTCCAGCTTTTACATCAACTGATTGTTTCATTACAGGGAGATTTGGCTCTGGGACCGATTATTCACAAGGCCACACATATTATTCCGGAATATCTGGAAGTTGACCGGGCCAGCATTTTGATTTACGATGAAGAGGCCAACGGACTCATCAGCGATCAGCTCCTCGGGGCGCCCCGAAAAAATCTTATTTCGGATATTCAGCCGGTAAATGTGGGTATTTCGGGACACTGTTACACGACGCAGAATCTGATTTTAATTGAAGACTGCCGACATACCGAGCTCATCTCGGAACAAAATATACAGCAGCTTGACCTGAAATCGGTGGCTGCCATTCCCCTCCGATTTCAGGGGAAAGGCTTGGGTGTTATACGCCTGGATTATACAGAGGAAACGCACAGCTTCTCCAGCGAAGAACAGGTATTTTTTACACTTATGGGTGAGGAGATTGGCATTCTTTTGGGGATTGTGTTGCTCTATAACCGGCAAAGAAAAATGGCCAATACCATTAAAATCAGTGAAGACAGGCTTGCTGAGAATGTACAATTGTACAAAATAGCCGGAGAGAGAGCCAAGATCGGCAGCTGGTCGGTGGACCTGGCGACGAATATCTCGTTCTGGAGCGATACGGTGGCCGATATACACAAAATGCCACGGGGTTTATCGCCCTCAGTCTCAGAAGGAATACAGTTTTATGCACCCGAATGGCAGGTCCGAGTTACAGAAGTCTTTACACGCTGTGCTGAACAGGGGATTCCCTATGATGAAGAGCTGGAGATCATCGCCGCAGACGGCAGCCGGGTCTGGGTCAGAACCATTGGCGAGGCGGTGCGGGATGCCGACGGACAAATCATCAAGGTGCAGGGGACCTTTCAGGATATCACCGCTATCAAAGCAGCAGAAAAAGAGCAGAAATTACTGAAGGCACAATTTGAGCAGGCGCAAAAAATGGAATCGGTGGGACGGCTAGCCGGCGGCGTGGCCCATGACTTTAATAATATGCTCAGCGTGATTTTGGGCTATTCCGAGATGCTACTGGACGATATGGCGCCGGAGGATGCCCATTATAACGATATTCGGGAAATTTTTAAGGCCGCCAATTCACCGCAAGAGGCGCTGGCGGAAAAAGAGACGCATATCCACCTTCTACTCACCGATGTGATTATGCCTGAAATGAATGGAAAAGAGCTGGCAGAAAAGATACAGCTTCTCCATCCGGCAATGAAAGTAATTTTCATGTCGGGATACACGGCAGATATTATCTCTGAGCATGGTGTTTTAGAAGCAAGGACTCATTTCATCGAGAAGCCCCTCTCCCTAAAAAAAGTGGCGCAAAAACTTCATCAGGCGCTTTACGGCGCAAACAATGCTTTATAAAAAACACATAAACCTTAGAATGGATCGCGCCATAGGATAAGCGCAGGAGAGACCACTATGAATCAAAATCATCAGGCATATACCATTGGTATTGCCCCAAAGACCTTCAAAAAGCTGTCGGCTTATCTGGCAGAATACTTTCCCCAGGGTGAACCGCAGAAGCTTTCCCGGTGGTCTGACATTCCCCAAAAAACCATGCCGCGATTTGTATTTGTTGGCTCGGCCGTATTTGGCGCAAAAGATTTCAGCACCAATCTGGAGGATTTCAGGGAAAAATATCCCCGCACGAAGTTCATTGCCGTTTTGCCATTATCACGGACGAAGGATTGGGCGGAAATTCTTTATCAGGCGGGCATCGATGCCATTCTAAAAAGCCCCGTGGAAAAATATGAATGTTTTGCCACACTCCGTTTGCTGGCAGACAAAGTCGGTCCATCAAAAACATTTTCTAATAAACCCCTAGACAAAGACCTGGAGTCCGCCATCCTTAATGCCGAGCCGGAAATCTTGAAGCAGGCCTATGGAGAGCTGTTGGAAAGGCTGAATCTGCTGACGGAGACTTCCCGAGACCTGATTCTTTATCATACTATGGAAGGTGTCATTCAGTTTGTGAATATTCATGGCGCAGAAATGCTGGGATATTCTGCTTCAGAGCTCACCGGACACCCATTGTCTAAATTTATTGCCCCAAAAAACCGGAGAGAGATTCTGCAGCAAAACAGAAGCTGGGAAGCAGGAGATTTAGAGACCAAAATGATTGACATTGAGCTTCTAGCCCGTGACGGCACTGCCATTCCTTTTGAAGCAGTGTGTGCACCGGCAGAAAAAGATGGAGCCGCCGTGGGTATTCTAGTCATTGCCAGAGATAACCGGGCGCGGCGCGATGCAGATAATGAACGGAGACGCAATGAGATGCGGCTGAAAAACATTGCCGAAATTCTTCAGTATCCGGCGCAATCGGTGCAGGAACTCCTCGATTATGCCCTGAATAAGGCCATCGGGCTGACGGAAAGCAAAATCGGCTATATCTATTTCTATAGCGAAAAAGATGAAAAATTTGTCCTGAATACCTGGTCTAAAAACGTTTTGCCGGTATGCGCGGTGATGAATCCCCAAACCGTCTATGACTTATCCAAAACCGGCATCTGGGGCGAGGTGGTGCGGCAGGGCAAGCCAATCATTGTGAATGATTTTTCTGCCGAAAACCCCTACAAAAAAGGCACCCCGGATGGGCATGTGCACCTAAAGAAATGGATGTCCGTGCCGGTGATTCAAAATCAGCAGATCGTGGCCGTCGTTGGGGTGGCCAATAAATCAGAGGATTATACCGAAGAAAATATCCTGCAGCTCACCCTGCTCATGGATGCGGTCTGGCGTTCCACCGAGCTGATGCGCTATATTGAAGCACTGAAAAGCAGCGAAACCCGCTACCGAAATATGTTTCAGAATAATCATGCGGTGATGTTCATTATTGACCCAGACAACGGAAGCATCGTGGATGCCAACCCGGCTGCCGTGAAATATTATGGATATACACAAGAACAGCTTCTGAAAATAAAAATTAATCAGATCAATACACTGACGATGCCAGAAATAAAACAGGAGATGGAGAAAGCCAAAAGTCAGCAGCGCACTTTTTTTGAATTTAAGCATCGGCTGGCTTCCGGCGAAATACGCGATGTAGAGGTTTACAGCGGACCGATCACGTTTGAAAATCGCCTTCTGCTTCTCAGTATCATCTTTGATGTCAGCAACCGCAAGCAGGCCGAAAAAGCGCTGAAAGAATCGCTCCAGCTCTTTCAGTCTATCTGGGATAACAGTTTCAGCGGCTTGCGGCTCGTGGACGAACAAGGCGTCATCGTCAATGTGAATCAAGCCTACGCCAATATGCTAGGCAGAGCCGTTGACGATCTGAAGGGAAAGCATATCGCCGAGATCTATGATGAAGACATCAGAGATTCGGTTCACGATAAACTGGACTTCCGGCTTCATACAGATACCATTGAGCCGCTTATAGAACGGAAAATGAAGTTGCAGGATGGCCGGGAAATCTGGTTTGATATGACCAATTTCTATGTAAAACCTAGTGATAAGCGTCTTCTGCTAAGTATCACGAAAGATATCACAAAGCGTAAAGAAGCCGAGATCGCCCAGGAAAAGCTGGAACAGCAACTGTTTCAGACACAAAAATTAGAATCCATCGGCAGACTGGCCGGCGGTGTAGCGCACGACATCAATAATATGCTCAGCGTGATATCCGGTTATGCCGAATTATCGCTGATGGATATTGACGAAACGCACAATCTCTTTGAACCATTACAACAGATCAAAAATGCTGCTGAAAGATCGGCTCAGGTCACCAAGCAGCTTCTGGGATTTGCCAGCAAGCAGACCATCAGCCCAAAAGTCTTGGACCTAAATGAAACCATCGAAGATATGATGAAAATGCTGCGTCGGCTCATCAGTGAAGACATGGAGCTGGTCTGGAAGCCGGCCGCGCATATCTCCCCGATCATTGCAGACAAATCGCAGATTGATCAGATATTGGCAAATCTTTGCATCAATGCCCGAGATGCCGCCGGCGAAAATGGGAAGCTGACGATTGAAACTAATCAGGTTTATGTAGATGAGGCCTATTCAAAGAATAAATTTGATGCCAGCCCCGGCGAGTATGTGCAACTGACTGTCAGCGACAATGGAGCGGGAATTCCCAAAGAGCATCTCGATAAAATCTTTGAGCCTTTTTTTACGACCAAAAAATTTGGCAAAGGCACCGGCCTGGGTTTGGCGACGGTTTATGGC
>DSDE01000178.1 GCA_011049095.1 Fidelibacterota bacterium | reverse complement strand
GACCTTCAGGCAGAATCTTCCCCGAATTTGTGACAGCCCCGGTCACTGAGCGGAGTCGAAGTGTTGCTTAATTTGGACCTGTCCGTCCCCTGACGGATCAAGCCAAATTCAGAAGAAAAGAATAGATGCAGTAAATGAAATTTTGGGGGAATAAATCGAGAATCCTCAAATCTCAGTTTTCAAGACACTGTAAATAAAGTATTGTAATCAGCTTTCTAGATTATTTAGGACAGCGGTGTTTCTTGATCCGAGAGATATCTCTGGCGCTAGTCATCACTGCACAAATTTCGCCATCTGGATTTCGCTCGGGAATAATCCTCCAGTCCATCCAGATATCATTGCCCATCGTGAATTCTATTTTTTTCGGTTGACCAGTTTCAAAAACCTCCTTAATGCCATCTTCCCATAGGCGGCAAAGCTCCGGCGGAAAACCCAGCTCTTTATGGGTTTTACCTATAAAATTTTCTGCGGGGATGCCAGTGAGTTTTTCTGCGGCAGGATTGGCATAGAGATGACGATATTTCCGGTCAAAGCGCAGGATAATATCCAGGTTGTTTTCTGCCAGCGCTTTGAATTGCTCTTCACTGGCTTTAAGTTCTGTTTCCAATTTTTTATGTGCACTGATATCTCGGGCCACGGAGATGATACCCACAGGCGCTCCAATTTCATCGCGAAGGACCTTAATCGTCAGCTCCACCCATATTGTTCTTCCCCATTTTGTATATTCCTCCAGCTCAATAGTGAGAATCCGCCCCGGGTCTCCTTCGCCTCTGGCTTCCATCGCCATTTGCTCAGCATAAAGCTTGTTCAGCCGCTCCAGACTCTCCGGGGCGACAATCTCATCAAGGCGCTGGGCAATTGCTTCTTCTGCTGTGTAACCCATAAGTCTTACTATAGAGGGCGATATGTAGCTAATATTCATTTCCAGGTCATTGATAGTGATGACATCGGAAACATTCTCAGCAATCATGCGAAATTTCTCTTCCCGCTCACGCAGAGATTCTTCCAATTGTTTACGCTGGGTCACATCTCTGAAAATAGACTGATATTCGCCATTTGGCATTTGCTTAGTGCGCATTTCCACGATGATTTCCCTGCCACTGGAATGGATAATCGTCCGCTCATTGCTTACAGTCAGTCCGGCATCAACCAGATCAAAACGAAAGGGCGTTTGCTCCAGAGATTCTTTTTTAAATGGCAGCGCTCTGATATGTTTACCGAGAATGGCTTCCTTTCCCAGGCCAAATAGCTTCGTCAATGACTGATTAATATCGATGATAATAGCATCGGGTGAACCAATCAGAATACCGTCGGCAGCCAGCTCAATAAGCTCACGATATCTCAACTCACTGGCTATCAGCGCTTCTTCCGCCTGCTTTTGCTCGCTGATATCCTGATTTACGCCAATAATAGCTATGACTTTTCCGTTCTTGTCAAATTCAGGCTCGGCGGCAGATTTTATATAGCGGAGTTCTCCATCATTTTTCCTCCTGATGCGGATTGTGATGGAATAAGGTTCTTTTTCCTTGATGGCTCTCATCATAGCTTCCCGAGCCGTCGGTCTGTCATCGGCCACGATGCATTCCGCCACTTCGTCAAATTCCGGCTGCTGGTCTGCTGCGATTCCAAAGAGCTCCAGCGCAGCAGGTGCAGAATAGAAACGATTTGCCTGCAGCTCAAATTTCCAACTGCCGCTGCGGGCGATTTTGTGGCTACGATGGAGGTCCGCCAGAGTTTTTTCCAGCTCTTTTTCAGCAGACTTCCGCCTGGTGATATCTGTGGCTAAGCATTGATACTCAAACTTTTTTTCTGTCCGTTTCTGTTTTTTGACAGAAACTCGCACCCAGGCTGCCTCCCCGGCTTTGGTCCTGATCATATAGTCGCCTTGAATATGGTCGCCATCGTCAAGTTTTTGAAGATTTGTCATCAGGGTGGAGTAATCATCGGGGTGAATCAGAAATAGGAGGTGTGAGCCAATATATTCATTTGCAGCGCGACCGGTGAGATTCACAACGGCAGGACTCATATAGCTAATCATTCCTTCAGCATCAAGAGTAAAAAGAACATCATTAATCTCTTCAACCAAGCTCTGATATTTGTCTTCCTTCATACGAGTTTCCGATTTACCCTTATGAAGAGCCTCTTCAAGATTTTTAATTTTTTTAATGCCAGACTGGCTTATCTCCTGAAGTCTGAGATTTTCCCAAAACCGCTCTTTATCTCTAATTTCAATCAAATAGGCAGTCATAGCATGCAAAATCAAACTTGACAAGGCCAAGAGATTGATAAAGAAAAAAGTTTTACCGTCAATGTCGGTAAAAAGATAAAGTGAGCCATTGAGAATGGCATAGAGCATAAATGAAGCAAGCAGGGCTGGTAAAAAGCGAAGCCGGACAAGAAAAAAACCGGCAAAAAGAAGCAGGTAGAGACCAGCATAATGGAGTTTTGCATCGGGTCGGTGAATGAGGATGGCAATGACGCCGCTGCCTGAAATGACAAACGCTAGAAATAGGAGTTCCTGCCAGACTTTCTCAAAGAACCGAAAAAAACTTGACACCAGAACAAATACCAGAAAGGGTATAATAATACCATAGCGAATAAGCAGAAAGATGGTGCGCTGTTCTTTAAAATTAATGATATCAATCGTGCTAAAAAGGGCAAAAAGGAACAGCGCTAAGACGAGGGCAAAGCGTAGTTGTTTTTGGGAATTGAGGAAAAAATAGCGCTGATAGCTCTTTTCCAGATCATCATTGAAAAATGTCCTTTCCGGTTGTCCATAAAAAAATTTTTTTATGTGCCTGATTATTCACGTATCTATCCTTTCATAAATGAAAAACTCTATCCAGACTTATTCAAAACCTGATGAATAATATTTGAGAGCTGTTGGAGCCTCAAAGGTTTTTGGAGGGTGACTGCCACATTAGCGGGAACTTGCTCATTATTGTCATTTTCGCTGGGATAGCCAGTGATGGCAATCAGTTTTAGCTCTGAATTCTCTTCTATAAGCTTTTTCGCTAGGTGCAGCCCACCCATTACAGGCATTACCATATCGGTGATAATCAGTTTAAAGCGGCGTGGATTGTCTTTTATCATAGCCAGGGCTTCCCTGCCGTTTTGAGCTGTGCTAACGCGATAATTGATACTCTCCAGCATCAGTTTGGACGTCTCTCTGACAGTAGGGTCATCTTCCACCAGCAGTAATTCCTCGCCATTTCCTTTGGCAATGCCTGCATTGCTAAATTTATTCGGGTCTGCTTTGCTAATTTCCTTAGCAGGAAAATAAAGCCTGACGCATGTTCCCTTTTCCGGAACACTCTCGATACCTATATAACCATTGTGCTGCCTAATGATGCCATAAACCTGTGGAAGCCCCATACCGCTGCCTTCACCCACCTCTTTGGTAGTATAAAATGGCTCAAAGATACGGGACATAATTTCAGGTGGAATGCCCTTTCCGGTGTCTTTAAAAGTGACAAGAATCCATTTTCCCTCAGGCAGTGTCTCTTTTGAGGGAATCAATACGATGGGGCTTTTATTTGTAAATGGTTCCACAGAGATTATTAGTTCGCCGCCATTTGGCATTGCATCGCAGGCATTGAGGGCCAAATTGGTCATCAGATTTTCCAGTTGATGTTTATCCGCTTGAACCAGCGCTTCCATATCTTGGCTTGCGGAGCTGATGCTAATTGTCTCAGGCATAGTATTGCGCAGGAAAATGACAGACTTATTCACCAGCTCTATCAGGTCAATCTGTGTTCGCTGACCAATGGAGCGGCGGCTGAAATCCAGAATCTGCTTCACCAGCCTGGCGCCCCGCTCACTGTTACTGAGAATGGCGCTGAGTCCCTGGCGGATAAAATCAGGCTTGTGCATCCGGGCTTGCATCATTTCGGTAAAACCCATTATACCAGCGAGAATATTATTAAATTCATGGGCCACACCGCCAGCCAGTTTGCCAACTGCCGCCAGCTTCTCCTGCTCGATCATTCTGGTCTGGGCTTCATCCAGCGACCGCAGTGCATCTTCCAGCTCTTTTTTGCTTTGCTTCAGCAAAATTTCATTGCTTTTTCGCTCGGTGATATCGCGGCTGATGCCAATAGTGCCGATGAGATTGCCATCACTGTCGTAGAATCTGCTTTTAAATGTATCAAGATAAACTTTACGGCCATCAGGATAGTGTGTCCACTCCTCGTTGTGATGGGTTTTTCCCGTTTCTAAAACAATTAAATCATTTTTGCGAAATTGATCGGCCTCTTCTTTAGAATAATGATCATAGTCGGTGGTGCCAATAATCTTGTTTTTATCTTTGCCGATATGACGGGCAAATTCATCATTGCAGCCCAGATAGACGCCGTTAAAGTCTTTATAAAAAATTAGATCATTCACGTTATTAATGAGGGCGCCTATCAAGCCGGCCTGCTTTCTGATCTCGACTTCGGCTCTTTTTGCTTCCGTAATATCGAGAATCGAGCCGATGATGCCGGCAGTATTTCCAAAACTGTCATAATAGAAACTCTTGTGGAAAATCACATCCCGGACTCTTCCATCGACCCCGATTTTGGATTCATAGACCTGCAGACCGCCCTTTTCCAACAGATCATTATCCTGTACGCTGAATATTTCAGCCTGCTCTTTTGGAAAAACTTCTGCCGCGGTGCGGCCAAGAATCTCTTTTTGAGTTCTGCCAATGAGTTTTTCAAAAGCGGGATTGCAGCCCTGGTAGCGGCCTTGTGTATCTTTATAAAAGATGGGATTGGGAATACTTTGAATCAGCGCTTTCATAAAATG
>DSDE01000173.1 GCA_011049095.1 Fidelibacterota bacterium | reverse complement strand
GGATTTCGGTGGCACCGCCATCCATATCCAGTGCAAAACGAGCCCCTTCCAGAGGTGTAATAATCGTGCTGCGGTCCATAGCTGACACGCCAAAAGAGAGCAGCCCGGCGATGGTGAAATTATAGAACGTCATACTGCCATACATCGTACTGCCAAAAAGGGTGACTGTATCACCGGGTTTGACACCCAGTTGAATGGCCAATTTTTCAGCCAGCAGAATCTCATTGGGATTTTCCGGCAGTCTGCCCTGAACCAGTCCCTGACGAATATTGAAACGCTCAATCTCTTTTGAATCTTTACCAAGCAGGTCTAAGGCTATAGCTGAAGCCGGACCCTGGGCAATAGTTTCGCCGTCTTCACCGGCCACATCCAGCAAGCCGCCAAAACGGATTCGGGCAGTCCATTCCATATCGGGAAACTGCTCTTTCAGGTCGGAGATAATTTGTTTCGCATCATCCATCGCCAGGTCTAAAGGCATTTGGTGCTGCAATTCCCAGTAGCCCTTGGTTGTGACCTTTACATGGCCGGTACTGAAATTGGCATTGTGGCGAATGGAATCATCCATCACACCGGGCAGCCAGGCAGAGAGAAAGACCACCAGCATCACGCCGATGGAGGTTGTGATAACCGGAAAAAGGCTGCGATGACGATCCCGGAGCAGCCCTTTCCAAAGAAATTTAATCATAATCATCAGTGCAATCCTTCTTTAAGTATTGGTGCGCAGAGCATCCGTTGGGTTCATTTTGGCGATTTTGCGGGCGGGATAGTAGCTCACAAAAAGGACAATCAAAAAGATCGTGATGACAATTGCCAGTGTTTTGCTCACCGTGTAAATCGGATAGAGTGTATTTCCTAAAGCCATACCAAAATCATCCATCATGTCGCCGAAATAGAGCCCATTGACCTGTGTCCAAATCATCAGCGGAATGCCGTAAATGGCGCTCATTGCGATGGCAATAATGCCGTACAGAGAACCTTCCAGCGTGAAGAGCCTTCCCACTTGTCGGGGTGTCATCCCCATAGCGATGAGCATTCCGATCTCTCGTTTGCGGCGAAAGACCGCCAGTAGCTGGGTGTCAAAAATAGCAATCAGCGCCAGAAAAAGGAGCACAATTGACATTAGCATACCGCCGCCCTGCTTGCTTTTCACCAGGGCTTCCACCTCTTTCAGCAGGAAACTAAGGGGTTTAAAATCCCAGCCGATGATCTCGCCGCTGAATTCAAAATCTGCTTTGCTGATGATCAGTGTAGCGGCGTCAGGCAGCGCCATCATGCTTTGCAATTGATTCAAAGGCATCCAGACCTGACCAATATCCACAGTGGAGACAGGTGTATCCATGATGTGTATAACTTTGGCATCGGCGGCATCGTAAACTCCTTCGGCGTTTCGCCACTGGATTGTGAATGTCTCTCCCTCTTTCAGGTTGCTGTTTTCTGCCATCCGCTTCCCGATAATCACAGGGATGCTGTAGCCATCGCCATTATCTAAATGGCGGCTCGGAACTTGAATAATATCCTGACTCGGGTCGATGCCTCGAAAAAAAATGGCCTGCATTCTGCCGTGAGGATACATCGTCCCCTGAACCACCAGAATCGGCGTGATTTTTCCCTCAGCCACATATTTTTTCAGCTTATCGCTCAGCGGCTGATGGGCATCGGGCAGCTCCATTGGATTGTAGGGGTCGTACGCAGGGTGCCAAAGCTGCCCGCCGCCCAGCTCCATATCAATCATCGCCCGGCTCATTTGTTCACTCATACCATCATAGAGTCCCTGCATCCAGATGATGATAACAATCACCAGCGAGAGGACAAGGCTATTAAGAATTGCCCGGATTCCTGCGCCGCGGATATTGCGCCAGGCAAGTTTAAGGTTAATCATAATGCCTCCTCAGACTCTTTCATCACGGTCAATTTTGCCGTCCACCAGAAAAATCCGCCGCTTCAGATAGGTCATCACTTTTTCATCGTGGGTGCTGAAAAGAAAGGTGGTGCCCAGATCCTCGTTTAGCTTTTTCATAGTTTGGAGAATATGATGGGAATTTGCAGCATCCAGATTCGCGGTTGGTTCATCAGCCAGCACCAGGCGGGGTTTTTTTACCATCGCTCTGGCGATGGCGACCCGCTGTGCCTGTCCGCCGGAAATCTGCCCCGGCCGGGAATTCCGCTTATCCAGGAGGTCCACCCAGCGCAGCGCCTCTTCCACCATCACCCGCCGCTCTTCTGCCTCTACACCCAAGAGCAGCAGGGGAAATTCCACATTTTCATAAACCGTGTAAACAGGCAACAGGTTGAAATTCTGGAAGATAAAGCCGATGGATCGGTTGCGGAGGGCCGCAGAAGCTTTGGCTGAAAGGGTGCCAATCGATTCGCCCAGCACCAGCGCTTCCCCTTTAGAAGGTTTATCCAGGCTGCCGATAATATTCAGCAGGGTGGTTTTGCCGCTGCCGGAAGGGCCGATGAGCCCGGTGAATTCACCTTCGTTCATTGTGAAATCAATGCTATCGAGCGCTGTGAAAAAGCTCTCTGCCATGGAAAATTGCTTCACCAGCGACTTTGTTTCAATAATGATTTTTCCTGTCATTTTTACCTCATATTTATTTAGAAATAACGCGTGATCCACAGACTTGTGCTTATGGTGTGACGCTTGGTCAGATCCTCCGTAAAAATTCGGCTAGATAAATCGCTGACACTGAGATAGATCGTCCAATCATCGGTGCTGCGCACCCAAGCCAGCCCGCCGCTCACAAAATCCGAGTCTTCACTGAGTATCGCCGAGAGATAGATTTGATCGAGAATCGAGAACAGATAGCTGGCATATAATCTATATTGATGATGAAGCGACCATGCTTTGTGAAAGGAATTCCATTCTGAAGGATTGGATTTTTTGCCGGAGATAGTCCCTTCAATAGCGATATTCAGCCCATTGCCAATGCCAAAAGTGTAATCTAAACCGGTGACGTGATTCCAGCGCAGCCATTCATTATTCCATCCATATTCAGGGATATCCAGGCTTGCCAGAGAGCTTTCAAACCAGATGCCGATGATAGGGTCCCAGACCCCATCCAGCCCAATCCGCCGCTCGATGCCGGTATTTAGCTCCTTTTCCACTTCTCTGTAGTGGCCGGTGAAGCCCATTTCCCCATTGAAAATGGGAACTTGCAGCCGTCCACCAAATTCAGGCTTATCTTTTTGAATATCCCAAGACTGGTCACGGATATTCTCATTGCCATAAAGACTCCACAGCCAAAGATTGGCGTTGTTGTGGTAAAAGAGCTGCATACGAGCGCCCCAGACTCCCGCGGTCATTTTTTGCGGATCGAGATAATTGATATTATCAAACCAGTTTAGCGCCCTTCCATAGCGACCCGAACCAAAATTGAGCTGTTGGTAGCCGATGCGAAACTCAGAAAATGGCGAATAAAAACGTAGCCAACCGCGGTAAATCTCCATATCTTCGGCGCTTTTTTTTTCTTTATCTGTAACTGTGAAATCATAATTGGCCTGCAAACGAAACTCCATATCAGCAGTCCAGTCGCCTTTCTCCAGAAAAATCCACTCGATTCCGGGAAGCAAAATTCCCCGAGTCGAATATAGCCAGGAGCGAAGGCTATCCTGAATCACCCATTGACCGCTTAGTCGCCCCTGCGCCCAGCCATTCACGAGGATTGGTGACGGATGATTGATGATTGATGATTGAAAAGCCAAGACAAAACGGTGAGCAGTGAGGGGTAAAAAGTGACTATGAAGGGTTTCCCATTTTCCGTTCTCCTTTTTCCATTCTCCATTTCCCGTATCCTGTAATTCGAAATTTGTCATTTGTAATTCGTTGTTGTCGCTTGCCATCAGGGGGAAAGCAAGAAATAATATCCACACGAATCGCCTCATTCGCCGCACTCCTTTCCCATAAAGCCATAGATAAAAAAATCCAGAAGCTGCCGGGTCATTTCATCCCAGGAGTAGCGGTGGAGCAGACCATTCTCGCTATAGATATTCTGAATCAGTGAGCCGAGCATGTCCATGATAAACTGCGGATTGATAGACTCCCTTATCTCACCATCAGCCTGCCCCCGCCTGATAAATTCCACAAAAGTCTGGGTAGAAACACTGCTCCATTTCTGTAGAAACGCAATCATCGGCGCGCCAAATTTGATTAGATCATCGAGAAAAGGTTTTTTCCAAATATCCAGTTGGGCAAGCTTCCAATGAACAAGGCGATTCATTCGGCTTTTGTATGATTCATCCAATGAGAAAATGGTATCCACTTCCACCATTGCCTTGGTATATTCTTTCTCCATAAGCTGATAAAGAAAATCTTCCTTATTTTTGAAATATTTGTAGAAGGTCACCTTGCTGAAATTTGCCTTCCCGCAAATCTGCTCGACGCTTGTCTTACGGATACCCTGCGCATTAAAAAGCTCCCAGCCGGCCTTAAAAATCTCTCTTTGAGCCTCTGTATAGTTTACGATACTTTTCATTTCTTTGCTCATTCGTAAATGATATTAGAGATATTTCTATTCAATGTCAAGAATAATTTACGAATATTTGAGAATTGTGAATAAATCGTAAATATTCAAACAAAAAATTCGAGACAAGCATCAACAAGATTAGAGCATTGATATTTAAAGAGAAGCTGGGAAACGGAGAAACTTCTCTTCTGAAAGCATTTGTTCTTGCTTACTTGTATTTTTCGTACCCATTTGGGCTAGGCTATTTTTTGGATCTGCAATCACATCTGTTCAAAATAAAATTTTCCTATTCACAAATCTCATTTTCCAAGTTGATTTAATCCGGGCCTTCACGAATTCGGGAAAAAGAAGATTGT
>DSDE01000479.1 GCA_011049095.1 Fidelibacterota bacterium | reverse complement strand
CTATAAAACTGGGGAAACGGATCGTGTAGTGCAGCACAGATAAAAACAAAAGTTTGGGGCTCTTTTGGTGCCTTGCTTATTAGTAAATGTGAAGAAAAGAAATGGAAAGCAGAAGAAATTTATTGCTGATGATACTAATTTTCTCAGATTTTTATGGAAATCAAATGCAATGTTTCTAATCTTTTTTAAGCGCTGTATTATGCGGTTTATTATCTGACAGTGATACTATTTTAATTGCTGCTTTTATTCATATTAGCCGATTTGGGATTTTTCCACCTGCCAATATGAGCTGAAATGTGAATTGGTATCATTGAGAAGCGACTGTGTGTAACCGTTTTCAATGATGAACCCATTTTTTAGAATAAAAACCCGATCATAAAAACAGGGATCGACGATGCGATGGCTGATGGTCCAAATTTGGTCAAAGTCCCGAAGCTTATAAAGCTCTGCCAGCAGTGCCTTTTCGGTGTGCATATCAAGGTTAGCCGATGGCTCGTCGAGAATGAGAATTGGGGCTTTATTAAGGAGGACCCGGGCAATAGCCAGTCTTTGCCGTTCGCCGCCGCTGAAGCGAAAGCCCAATTCGCCGGTGATAGTTTCATATTTTTGGGGTAGGGATTCAATAAGTAAGTCTAATTGGGCTTTTTGAGCAGCTTCTCTGATATTTTCCATTGGAATATTTAGATCACCCATCGTTAGATTCCACCGGATGCTTTCGTTAAAGAGCCAGGTATTTTGATGCGCAACGGTGAAAAGCTGCCGTACTGAATCGGAGTCATAATCGGCGAGGTTTTGCTTATTGATACAGATTTTACCGTCTTGTGGCTGATAAAACTGTAGAAGGAGATTGATGAGGGTACTTTTGCCTTCGCCGGACTCACCCATAAAGAGAATTCGCTCGCCTTTATGTATCTCAAAACTCAGATTATTCAGCACGACTTTATTATTATCATAGGAAAAACGGACATTCTCAAAAGAGACAGATTCGAGAGACTGTGGATGAAAAGTTTTTGAAGGGGTGGAAGCTGGCTCCCCTGTATTCATCGTTTTATAAATTTGTTTCCAGGCTGCGCGGCTCTGTTCCTGAAAGGCTGAGGCAGCGGGAAGGGGCTGGACCGCCTCAAAACTGGCCATAATGCCCAAGGCGATAACGGCCAGGTAAAAGCCTTCCAGCGAGCTGCTGTTTACATGGGGGATGCTAATCCAGAGGGCAATTGCTACGTTGCTCATCATTAGCAGATGAATAATATTTTCCTGTAGCGCTGCAATTGTTTTGATGTGCTTTTGCTCTTTGAGAAAGTAGCGGTCGCCTTTTTCCAGTAGTTTTAGTCGCAGATTCCAGGCGCTGGCAGTCTGCAGATCACTTATTCCTTGCAACGATTCTACAATCTGTAAATGGATTTCTGCACGTTTTCTAGTCAGGCGGGCAGCGCTTTTTTTTACTATGAGGCTGCTTATAAGGGGAATGCCCCAGCCGCTCATGATGAAAAAGAATGCGGTGATAAGAGGCAGACGCGGGTCATATGGGCGCAGGAGAAGGGTGATAGTGAAGAGGACGAAGAGGGCGGAAAAAACCGGCGCCAGCCAGCGGATGAAGAAAAATTTAAGAGTCTCCATATCGGAAATGATTTGCTGGTGAAGCTCACCGCTGCTGTATCGGCTCATTCCGGCGGGGAAATGGGGTTCGATGGCCTGATAAAAGCTGAGACGCAATTTACTCAGCAATTTAAAGTGGACGCTGTGGCTCACCAGTCTTTCCAGATAGCGCAGCAATCCTCTGAGAATGCCAAATAGGCGGATACCCACGATGGCGGCCTGTAATTCGGCGATGGAGGGCTGAAGGGCAGCGCGGGAGATGACATAGGCGGAGCTCATCAGCAGGCCGATGCTGCTGGCAATGGCGCCCCAATTGAGCAAAATAGCTAAAATCATCCACCAGCGATAGGGCCAAAGCAAAGCCAGAAGCTGCTGGAATGTTTTCACAGTATCTCCTTTAGCCACTGGGAATAGGCATTATCACTTCGTAATAATTCATGGTGCGGGCCTGAGACTCCGATTTGTCCATTCTGTATAAAAATGATGTTATCCGCGATTTCCAGCGTTTTCATCCGATGGGCAACCACCAAAACTGTCTGCTTCGATCGTAATTTCAGCAGACAGCGATGAATCACCGCCTCGCTCTGCAGGTCCAGATGGCTCGTCACCTCATCGAGAATGAGCAAGCGGGCTTTCTTTAGCAGTGCCCTTGCCAGCGCCAGCCTTTGAATTTGACCGCCGCTGAGTTTTTGACCCCGCTCACCCGTGGGGCTGTCCAGCATTTTGGGAAGGCTCTGCACCAGTTTCTCAAGCTCGACAAATCGAAGCGCCTCCCAAAGTTTGGTATCTGCGTTTTTAGAATTTCCCAGAGCAAGGTTTTCGGCGATTGTGCCGGTAAAGAGATAGGGATGCTGCGAGACGTAAGCAATCTCTCTTTGCCAGGCATCGCGGCTCATCTCGTAAATACTTTTTCCCAGATAAAAAATATTACCTTCCTGAGGCTGGAGATTTTGGAGTAGAAGCTGGATGAGGGTGCTTTTACCAGCGCCAGAAGGCCCAGCGATAGCGTGAATCTTATTTTCTTCAAGCTGAATGGAGAGTCCGCTCAGAGCAGGTGTCTGGCTGTCGGCAAATTGAAATCTCACATTTTGAAAGGTGAGACAGGCGACCGAACGGTTTGATTTCTCATTTGGAATGTATTGTGTGGCTTTTTGATCAAAGATGGCAAAAATGCGCAGCGCCGCGGCCAAACCTTCCTGGCCGGCATGAAAACGACTGCCCAATAGCCGCAGCGGCATATAAAACTCAGGAGCCAGGATGAGTATAAAAAGGGCTGGTTCAAAAGCGATTTTTGCATAGAGAAGGCGCACACCGATTTGAACGGCAAGAACGGCAGTAGCGATGGTGGCGGTCATTTCCAGAGCAAAAGCACTGAGAAAAGCCACTTTTAGCACACCCATTGTTTTATGTCGGAAAAGATTGCTGACATAGGCTATCTCCTGAGCTTGTGACTTGCTTTTTCCAAAAAGTTTCAGGGTCAGGAGTCCCTGGAGAATATCCAGATAGTGAGCACCAAGCCGGCTCAAGGCCAGAAACTGCTTTTGTGTCAGAGATTTGGCAGCCTCCCCGATGAGGAGCATCAGCACAGGAATGATGGGCGCTGTCAGCAGTAAAACAAGTCCGCTTAGCCAGTCTGCCGGAAAAACTACAATAAGAAAAAGAATCGGTATTATTGCGGATAAAAAGAGCTGAGGCAGGTATTCGCTAAACCAGGCATCTAGGGTTTCGATGCCTTCGGTAAGGGTGGCGCTCAGTTCGCCGGTGCGTTCTCCTTTGAGAAAAGCAGGACCCAGCGTCCCAATATGATGCAGCAGTTTTTTTCGGAGCGAGGCTTTTACAAAATAGGCCAGAGTGTAGGCGGAGTGCTCTTTAAGCCACGAAAATGTGATACGCAGCAGCGTGATTCCTATAAGCCAGATAAAAAGCGCTATAAGCTCAGATCGGGAACGATTATCGAGAAAAGCGCCGCTGATGATGAGTGAGAGAATGCAAGCCTGGGCGATGGCGCTTATTCCCACGCCCACACTGTAAAGGAGCGTCCCCACAAAGTGGAAAGGTGCCTCACGGACGTATTTAATGAGTTTTGGATTGAGATTCATTTGTGATAGGTGATTTGTGATTGTTGATTTACGATTGTGATTGAACAGTCGTCAAGTGAAGCGATGATTGTGTGGATGAATGACTTATCACTTGTTAGCTCTTCAAATGTGTTTTCACTTATTTGGCTACTCTTCATCAAAAAGGGGAAGCTTTCACTTCCCCTTATATTCTCAGTCAAAATCGCTTTCCTGATGGAGTAGAAAGTCAGTTTGCTGCCACTGTTTTCTTAGTATTTCTCATTCAGGCTGCGCTTAGAGTTCATTTCTCAGTATTCCAGATGGTCTGTCGGCTTGATGCGATGGTTGAAGAGCTTATAGGTCCAAGCCACATAAAGCAGCACGATGGGAACAAAAATCGCTGCTACAACCGTCATCGTTTTAAGGGTTGTCAGGCTGGAAGCCGCTTTGGCGATGGTCAGATGATGGCCGGTTGATGAGATCATCACATTGGGGAAGAGAGCTACAAAGAAAGAGACAATAAGCAGCACAATGGTCACGCCGTTAAAAATAAAGGCCAGACCATATTTATCCTTCAGGGAGGCCTGCCGCACAAAGACCAGGGCCACCAGCACCAGGAGAGCCAGTGCGTAGCCCAGAATGCTGGCTGCCAGATAATTGGCTGCGATTCCCCAGATAATGAAAGCTCCCAATAGCAGAAAAGCAGCTCGCCAGAAGAAACAGAGCCATGATTTCACCCTGCTTTCTAATTCGCCGCTGAGTTTCAGGCTGAGAAAGAGCGCTCCATGGAGTCCAAAAAGGGCCACAAAAGCCAATCCACCCGCCAGTGCAAAGGGATTCAGCAGATTGAAAAAACCGCCGGTATAGGTCATCGTTTCATCAATGGGAACGCCTTTGATGAAATTGGCAAAAGCGACTCCCCAGAGGAGAGCAGCCACAAAACTGCCACCGAAAAAAGACCAGTCCCACAGCGCCCGCCAAGCCGGAGCCTCTTCTTTGCTGCGAAATTCAAAGCTGATTCCCCGCATAATCAGCGCCACCAGCATTAGCACCAGCGGCAGGTAAAAACCGCTGAAAAGGGTGGCATACCAGTTGGGAAAAGCGGCAAACATAGCGCCGCCCGCCGTAATCAGCCAGACCTCGTTGCTGTCCCACACTGGGCCGATACTATT
>DSDE01000531.1 GCA_011049095.1 Fidelibacterota bacterium | reverse complement strand
GACTGCCCGCTTTATCTGCCAGCCCAACCATCTGCAGCAGCTCTATGCCTCTTTTTTTCGCCTTCTCCCGTGAACGCTTTAAAAGCTTCACTGGTCCGATGCTGAGGTTTTCCAGCACTGTCAGATGTGAAAAGAGATTAAAGCTTTGAAAGACCATACCCATTCTCTGGCGCATTTTTGCCACATCGGTTTTAGGATTGAGAATATCCACACCGTCTATAAAAATATGGCCGCCGTCGGGCTTTTCTAAAAGATTGATACAGCGCAGAAGGGTGCTTTTTCCCGTGCCGCTGGGGCCGATGATAGAAATGACTTCCCCTTCCTTAATGGCGGTATTTATACCTGCTAAAACGGTGAGGTCTCCATAGCTTTTGCGGAGCTTTTTTATTTCAATCATTGCTTAACTCCGTTGCGTTTTGCGTTTGGGTTCTACGGCCTTTTCCACACCGGTGAGGGCCACCAGCAAGAGCCAGGAAATAAGAAAATAGAGTACAGCCACCATAAGCAACGGGAAAAAAGCGTCAAAGGTGCGGCTGCGGATAATATCACCGGCGCGGGTAAGGTCCTGCACGGCGATATAGCCCACGATGGAAGTCATTTTCACCAGAGAAATGACCTCGCCTTTATAGACCGGCAAAATGCGGCGTATCGCTTGTGGCGCTACAATAAAAATAAAAGTCTGAACTTTTGTGAATCCCATAGCGATGCCGGCTTCTGTTTGTCCCTTGTCAACACCTTCTATGCCGGTGCGATACATTTCGGAAACATAAGCGGCAAAATTAAATCCAAAAGCGATAATCGAGACCAGCGCCGGATCAATATTCACTGAGGCAAAAATCACATAAAAAGTGATCATCAGAATGACTAATATGGGCGTGCCCCGAAGGATCGAGATAAAAATCTGTGCCGGAAGCCGCAGCAAAGCCCGTTTTGACATACGCATAAAAGCAATGAGCCCACCCATGAGCGTCCCAAGCAAAACCGACCACAAACTGATCTGAGCGGTGACTTTGAGGCCGTCGAGAATGAGGAGATATCGCTTTTCGTGCATGATATTATTGTGAAAACTCCGTGCCAGCGACTGGAAAAAAGTGAGGTCCTGGCTAATAGATAAAGCTTCTGATGCCTTGGCAAGCCGCGCTTCCTTCACCAGCATTACCGTAGCAAAACTGGCATAAGGGTCGCTGAAATTAATTTTCTCCTGGCGTTCAGGCGTGATAGCCATTCCCACGCTGATGAGATCAATTTTTCCGCCGGCCAGGGCGGCAATCAGTGAACCAAAACTGCTGTTAAAGAGCTCGATACGATAGCCTCTGCTTTGGGCGAAACGGCGCAGGAGCTCGATATCAAAACCCACATATTTACCATCTTGAAAAGAAACATAGGGCAGGTCCACAATATCAATCCCCTGGCGCAGGAGCGGGCCTTCTGCTGGCAAATCAATTTTGGGCATCGAGACCTGCTCGGGGTTGTCGCCAAACCAGCGGCGCACCATATCATCATAGACACCATTGCTGCGGATTTCCTTGAGAAACTGATTAAACTCCAGGAGTAAGGCAGGATTTTCTTTCGAAAAAGCAACCCCCAGCTTCTGATCCATAAAATCATCGGCTAAAACAGCCAGGTCCGGATTCTGATTTAAATAATAAGCGCCGGTGATCTCATCCACCATAATGCCATCAACTCTGTTTTTATTAAGAGCCAACAACATATCAGGGATGGTATTATATGTTTGAATTTTCGAGTCACTCAGGTTTTTTCGGGCATATTCATCATAGACGGAGCCGTCGAGGACAGCTATCCTCTCGCCGGCTAAATCATCCATCGTATGCAGGGGCTTGACCTTGGGCAGATTTGCTTTGGTCACAATAAGCGCCGTGCGCAGCTCAGCATGGGGGTCAGAAAAATCCACCTCTTTCTGCCGCTCCGCTGTGATAGCCATCCCATCGGTAATCAAGTCCACTTTTCCGGCAGCGAGGGCAGAGATGAGGCTGCTGAAATTCATCGTAATGATTTCGGGCCTGAGCCCTTCCCGCTGGGCAAATAGCTTCACCAGCTCGATATCAAAGCCCACATAATCATTATTCATGTAGGCCACATAAGGCAGGTCTGCCACATCTACGCCCACCCGCAGAATCGCTCCATTTTCCGCATATTGATATTCGGGCATTAGCGCTTTTTCCGGGTCTTCCTCAAACCAGCGGCGATAAATGATGTCATATTCACCATTGTCGCGAATCATTTTGAGAAAGGCGTTGAAGCGCTGGCGCAGCTCCGGATTTTTTTTGTTGAAACCCATTCCCAGGGGAAGATTCAGCAGGTCCTTATTGAGAATGGCCAATTGCGGATTGCCTTTCAACATCACTTGCGCCGAGAAAAGGTCCATAAAGATGGCGTCCAGCTTACCCGATTTCAATGATAAAATCATATCACTGCTGCTGGTATAGCGCCGGATATCTGATTCAGGATAATTATGTAGTAAAAAGCCGTCAAAAATAGTGCCTTCCACAACGCCTACTACCTTCCCGTTAAGATCATCGGCATGGAGAAAGCGGCTGTACTCCGGCAGCCTTGATTTCAGGGCTAAAACCCCCGTTCGAAGGGTGGCATACTGCACAAAATCCACTCGCTGCTGCCGCTCCGGAGTGATAGCCATACCGTCGGTTATGAGGTCTACTTTATCCGATGAAAGCGCCGCCACCAAAGAGGCATAATTAATGGTCGTTATCTCGAGACGATATCCTTCATCCACTGCAAAATTTTGCACCATTTCGATGTCAAAGCCCACATACTCATTATTCATATAGGCAACATAGGGCAGGTCGGCCACATCCACGCCGACTCTCAGCAGCGGACCTTCTTGGGGAATCTCGATTGTGGGCAGTGTTGCCAGCTCAGGGTCATTCACAAACCAGCGTTCTTCCCACTCCCGATAGCGGCCATCGGCTTTGGCTCTATCCAGAAATGCCGCAAATTTCCCACTGAGCTCTGTATTTTTTTGGTTGAAACCCACACCCAGCGGCAAATCAAGGACGTCATCAGCCAGGAGCCCCAAAACCGGATTATTTTTAATGAGTAATTGCGCCAGCACCAAATCCATAAAAGCCACATCCACTTTTCCGGTTTTAAGTGAAAGCACCATATCAGCCACAGTATCGTAGCGGCGAATTTTGGCGCTGGGGTAATTTTCGGCCACAAAGATATCGTGGACTGTCCCTTCATAAACGGCGATCCGCTTGCCATGAATATCTTCCAGCGATTTGAGAATATATTCAGCCCGGCTGCTATCTGAAGGCGCTCCGTCGCCACTGCAGCTATTGAGCAATAGAGCGCTGACTATTCCCAAAAAGAAAAAACGTCGAAATCGCGAGATCATTTAATTTCTATTTCTTTACAATTGCGGCGATTCCACCGCGATAATAGGGTTCGCTGAACAAGACCTTTTTAGCCCGCTCTTCAGTAATGGTGATGCAGGCGCCGATGATGTCAACTTTCTCACTGATCAACGCCGGTATCATTCCGCCAAATTCCATATCTACTATTTCCAATTGCATGCCCAATTCTCGTGCGATATAATAAGCCAGCTCGATATCAAAACCCACCACCTGCTGCTTTCTGTCCACAAAAGAAAAAGGCTCGGTCACAGAAGCCGTGCCAAAATAGAGCGTGCCGCGGGTGCCATTCAGTGAAATGCGCGGCATTGCTTTGGGTTCACCTGCTTTGGGAAACCAGCGTGCCATCATATCATCATAACGACCACTGCTTTTGAGCTCGGCAATAACTTTATTGACAGCAGCCTGCAAATTGCTGTCGCCCAGCCGCATGGCAAAACCATATTCATCGACGGTTATCATTTCGGTAAGCACCGTCAGTCCAGGATTTTTCGCAGCAATATTACGCATAATGGGCTCATCATAAGCCGCGGCGTCAATGCGTCCGGCATTCACTGCCAAAGCCGCATCCAATGCGCTGTTGAAGTATTTGATATTGGCTTTGGGAAGCCGAGATAGGACCAATTGGTCACCGATACTTCCGCTGGGAACGCCTACGGATTTTTCTGCAAGCTGATCAAGGCTCACTATTTTTTCATGCTTGCTGCAGCCGCTGGAGAATATTATCAAAGCCATAAATCCAATAAATAGACCAATAACTGAAAGCATCGGTACAGGAATTCCCCGTCCCGTTCTAATATAATCCATTGAAATACTCCCTTCTTTTTTGCGTTTCATACAGCCGCAAATATATAAAAACATCTCGGCGATTCTTAAAAAAATCTCGATTAAGCCGCATATCTGTCTATAGAAACCGTATGAATGCAATCACGTCAGTCCCCTAAAGTGAAATGTGCTAATAAGCACATCACTCAAAAATGTGTTAAACAAAGTGCATATTTTCTATTAACTTGTTTTGTAATGAATAAGGAGAGAAAATGAAAAGAACAAAGTTTTTAGCCGTTACATTGGCGGCAATATTTACCCTGACCTGTCATTTGGCGGGTGAAGTGTATCAAATCGAGGCAGAGCGCCTGGAAAGATTTTCCCCAAGAATAAAATCACAGCTCAACATCCTTTTTCAAAATGAAGAGAATGCATGGATTGAGATAAAAAGTGCAGATTTGACTGAAGAAATAAGCGATCTGACACCCATTACCGTCAATGCACATACACCAGTAGGTGACTTTGCGCCCCTTTCTGAAAGAGCCATTCCGGTAAATAAAGTGCAGGCAAAAGGCAATCAGGGTATCAATGGCTTCGATATGATGCAGAAAAGCGTGGTCTGTGAAGACGCTTATATCGCTTATATAGAAAGAGATGTATCTAACCGGGAAGCAGGTTTTCGCATTCTCGATCAAAAGGG
>DSDE01000021.1 GCA_011049095.1 Fidelibacterota bacterium | reverse complement strand
TCAAGAATCTGTCTTGTAAGCCGTTGAATATCATCAGGATTGGCCCGGCTGAGCTGGTCCACATCCACACCGCCACAAAGACAAAGCTCTTTGCCATGCCTTGCTTTTAGCTCAGCAATTTCCATAGAAAGGGGCTCCAATGGATGGAGGGCCGTAACACCACAATCTAAAATATCAGGGATGAGATCATAGAGGACACCATCGCTATGGTAGATGAAGGGAATCTGCCGCGCTTTAGCGAGATTACCGATTTTCTTCAACCAGGGAAAAAGCCACTGCCTGTAAAAATCGGGGTTAATCGTCGGACCTGACGAATAGGCAATATCATCGCTGTACCAAAGCAAACCCACCCATTCCATCTGAGACATATTTTCAAACATCGAGTAAATGAGAGTTCCCACTTTTTCAAAAAGCGCTTCCACCAGCTCTGGCTCCGTGTAGATGGCCATTGAGAAATTCTCAAAACCCATCATCTCCCAAATCGTTGTATAGATATCACCATACTGCCCGATGACGCCCATATCATCAGGAATAAGCTGGCGCGCCGACTCCAGCCGCTGGTAACTGATATCAGACGGAGAAGGCCATGGATAGGCTTCAAATTCCACAAAACTGGTGATAATGCCGTTATGTTCAGAGCTCCAGGAGCGGTCAGGCGCCACGCTGCCCGCTGCTGCTTTTCGATTCAGCTCAAGGCTTATTTTTGGCTGGACCTTTACAAAATCATAGCCCAAACCACGCATAAATGCAATTTCATCCTGCAATGAAACGACTGGCTTGCCGGCAATCTGTTCACGAATGACCGGATGGATATCCAGCTCGATAAGGGGCACGCCCTCAGCCTTTTTGTTAAACAAAGTATTCACCAGCCTCTGAAAATCTATTTTTCGACTTTTCATAATCACCTCAGATTCCCTTCTGAATCATTGATTTCACAAGCTGCACGGCTTCTGTGGCGTTTTTGGCATAACCGTCTGCGCCTATCTGAGCAGCAAAAGCCGGCGTAACCGGTGCGCCACCGATGATGATAGGGTTTTCAAGTCCGGCGCTGCGCAAAGCGGCAATCACTACAGTCATCTTTTGCATCGTGGTTGTCAGCAGGGCGCTGAGACCCACGATGGCCTGGGGAAAGTCTATGGCTGCTTTCATAAAATTTGAGGCGGGCTGATTCACGCCAAGGTCTATGACCTCAAAACCAGCGCCCTCCAGAAGCATTCCCACTAAATTTTTGCCAATGTCATGCATGTCTCCCTGGACGGAGCCTAAAATTACCTTTCCCAAAATAAGCTCCTGCTGCAGAGCGAGGCCTGGGCGCAGCAGCTCGAGACCTGCCTTCATCGCTTTTGCTGAAAAGAGCATCTCCGGCACAAAATAAAGGCCCTTGCTAAATTTTTCACCGGTTATTTCCATTCCGGCAATCAGTCCTTCATTTAAAATCTTATCAAGCGGGAGACTCTGCTCTATCGCCGTCTGCACATATTCATAAACACCCGCCTCTTCTGCACTGTTTTTTACCTATTTACCGCCGATTCTATCATGACCCCGAATCACATTCTCCCGAATCTGCTCTATCAATCTTTCTGTCATATTTAGCTCCTTTCCTAGTGACAGATAACTGTGTCACCCTTTAAAGCTAATTAAATTCAAATGAAATTTTGTTAATTATTTTTCTATACAGGCCAAAATACCTTGAAATTATGGATTATTATTATCAAAATAAGTCGTTGTGAGAAAACTAACAAAAGCTAGAACAATGCGATTGCTGGGGCGCTGTTTTGTGAATTTACAGGACAGAAATATTTAAGAGGAGTTGATTATGAAGCGATTGAGATTGATTTTCGGCCTGCTTGTCATTGCCACGAATTGCCTATGGAGCGGTACAACAGGCAAATTGACTGGAATTGTGAGTGACAGCCAGAATTCTTTGCCACTGCCAGGGGCAAATGTCATCATTAGCGGCACACAATTTGGCGCAGCCACAGATGAAAATGGTTACTATTCGATACTAAACATCCCGCCGGGAGAATACACGGTGACCGTCAATTATATCGGCTATGCGCCCTTTAGTGTCAGCGAGTTGAAAATCAATATTGATCTGACAACGACACAGGATTTTCCCCTTCGTCCTCAGGCCATTCAGGCTACAGCAGTTGAAGTTATTGCAGAAAAACCGGTCATCAAAAAAGACCTGTCTGGCAGTCAGCTCAGCGTGAGCAGTGATGAAATTGATATTTTGCCGGCTACTACCGTGCAGGATGTCATCGGAATGAAGGCAGGCATCACCAGCGATATGGGCATTCGGGGCAGCAGCAGTGATCAGACGGTATTTATGGTAGATGGCATTGTGCAGAAAGACGCCCGAACCAATCAGCCAGTTACTGGCGTTCCCCTCAGCGCGGTGCAGGAGATCTCGGTGCAGACCGGCGGCTTCAGCGCTGAATACAATAATGTACGGGCCGGAGTTGTGAATGTCGTTACCAAAGAGGGCAATCCCAATTATTATTCTGCCACTATCAATGTGAAAGCCAGTCCGCCGACAAACAAACATTTTGATATTAATCCCTTTCATCCTGAAAGCTATTGGCTTCGCAGCTATCTGGATGATGAACTGTGCTGGACCGGCACTGATCATTTAAATAGCTATGAAAAACGAAACACCCTGGCTTTTGGCGGCTGGAACAGCGTAGCTTTTATTAGTATGCAAAATAACAATCCTGACAATGACCTGACTGCCGCTGCAGCCAAGCGCATATTTGAGTGGGAACACCGCCGGGACGGAGCAGTCAGCTCCTGGGATCACAATATTGATTTGGGTATTGGTGGGCCAGTTCCCTTTTTAGTAAAATTTGGCAACACTCGCTTTTTTCTCAGTTTTCGGGATGAAAACCGGCCCTATGTTATTCCCCAAGCTACAGAAGGTGTGAAAGAACGCAGCGGTATGCTAAAAGTCACCAGTGATTTAGGCCAGAGACGCAAACTGGCCCTCACCGGTTTTTTCAGTGAGCTCTCCGCTACAGCAAGCAGCCGCAGCGGATACAGCGGCTATATGAGTAACAGCTATGATGTAGCCTATGCCGTAGCCAGCGGTGACTGGTCCACACCCAGCCGAATCTGGACTGACAATTACTGGTCCAGAACTAAAGTTTATTCAGATATGTTATCAGCAAAATATACGCAAATGATTAATGCAGGGACTTTTTTTGAGGTCCTGCTCAAGGTCAATTCCAGAAAATATCGCACCGGGCCGGGGCCCCTTCGCAATACCGACGCTGTATATGAGCTTTTTCCAGGCTATTTTGTCGATGAAAGGCCTGTGGGCTTTTATGCTGATTTTTCCAATGGTATTGATGGCATGGCAATGGGCGGCGCATTCTCCACTGGCCGCGACAGCAGCGAGATGCGCAGTTACTCCATAAAAAGCGATTTCTCAAGCCAGCTCAATCGCCATCACCAGCTTAAAACCGGCTTTGAATTCATTTATGATGAGCTGCACATGGATTTTGGCAGCTATGTAAAGCCACTTCCCAGCGGCAACTACTGGACTGAATTTCGTCGCTATCCCTATCGTCTCACAGCCTATATTCAGGATAAGCTGGAATATGAGGGGATGATTGCCACGCTGGGCTTAATCGGCGAATATATCAATGCCAATGGCGAGTGGTATAATGTGGAATTTTATGATGCCGCTTTCTTCAGTAGCAGTTACGTGCCAGGAGAAACTGAAGTCACTATGACAAAAGTTGAACCCCAGCTCTATCTCAGCCCCCGCCTTGGCATATCCCACCCTATCAGTGAGGTCTCCAAGCTCTATTTTAATTACGGACACTATATTCAAATGCCTGCCAGCCAAAACCTTTACCGCATCCAGCGCTATTCAGACAACCGAGTCATCACAATGGGCAACCCTGCACTGCCGCTTGCCCGCACCATCAGCTATGAGGTGGGTTTTGACCGCAGCTTTAACAATATGTGGCTTTTGAGAATAGCCGCTTATTACAAAGATGTTAGCGATCAGGAAGATGCCACCAGCTATCGCAGCACCAATGGCAAAGTGAGCTATTCAATGGTGACGGCAAACAGCTATGAAGATATCCGCGGCTTTGAAATCGAGCTGACTAAAATGCGGGGTCGCTGGCTCACCGGTAATGTTAATTATGAATACCGCGTCAATTCCTGGGGCTATTTCGGACTACAGAGATATTACCAAAATCCGGCTGACCAGCGGGAATATGAAAAAACCAGTCCCAGCCAAACTACTGCACTGCCCCGACCCCGATTCAAAGCCTATGCAGATATTCATACACCACTGGATTTCGGCCCTGAGCTGCTGCGACAAAATCCTTTGGCAGACTGGCATTTCACCTTTTTGGGAAGCTGGACTGCCGGAAGCTGGTTTACATGGAATCCCAACTGGGTTGACGGTATCGGCGGTCTTCCGCTGCAAAATAATGTACGCTGGAAAGCAAGCTACAATGTGGATATGAAGATCAGCAAGTCTTTTCCTATCAGTAACAATGCCCAGATCAAAGTCTTTGCCGATATCAACAACCTCTTTAATTTTAGAAATTTCTACAGCGGCAGCTTCTACGATTTCTTTGACAATCGCTATTATATGTATAGCCTTCACCTTCCAAATGATTTAGCTGAGCCGCTGAAATATGGCAATATCCCTGGAAAAGATCAGCCTGGTGATTACCGAAAACCCGGTGTACCCTTCCAGCCTATGGAGTATATGGATCGCATTAATTTTGACACAGATGAGGGCAATGAATTTGCCATCTATTACAATGCCACTGACAAAGATTATTATATCTTCCGCGACAAGAGCTGGACTAAAGCTGATGACAAATGGGTGCAGCAGGTTCTGGATGACAAAGCTTATATT
>DSDE01000228.1 GCA_011049095.1 Fidelibacterota bacterium | reverse complement strand
TACATTGCTTTATCTGATTTGGATGCGGCTTTTGTGGAGATTAACCGGATCGATCTTAAGCTGAGTATGCTTCAAGATAAATATGTGGAATTTGGAAAACAACTGGAAATTGCAGCGACAGCCAGTATGAAAGATGGCAGTCCTGAGCTTAATGCCGAGCCTGAGAAGATCAAATTTCACAATGATGCCCTTGCCCGATATCTGAGTGTCTTAATTTATGCTGCAGAGCGGGAATGGGATAATGCTCATATTGCAGTGCAAAAAATGCGGGAAGCCTGGACATCGCAATCTCAGCTCTATCCCCATTCTATGCCAGATGTGGCTTTTTTGCCAGAGGATTATCAAAATGGTTCACTATCGCTTATTGCTTTCGTGGGAAAATCACCAGTAAAAAAATCTGCCACTTATTATATCACCACATTTGATGATTATGTGAATATTGCCTCTTCTGAGCCTGTCGCTTTCAGTCAGGATATACCCTGGCCAACGCAATACGGCAAGCATTTCAAATTTAGTCTGCCCTATATGTCTCGCCGTGGTTCAGAAGTGGGGCGTATTGAGATTTTGGCCAATGGTCAAAAAGCCGGCGAAATGTTTTTGCTAGAAAGTATGGAAGATGTGGCCCATGAAGCCTTCAAGGTGAAAGCGCCCTTGATCTATATCAAATCAGTTGTGAGAAGTATTGTGAAGGGACTGGCTTCCGAAAAGGCAAAAGATGAGTTGAATAAACAGATTGCCAATCCTTATGCGGCCTTTCTCGCAGGAATTGCCACCGACGTGGCCGTAGATGCCACTGAGAATGCTGACCTGCGCATTAGCCGCTTTTTCCCCAGCAAAAGCTTTGTTGGTCATGTGGAGCTATCTCCCGGTACTTATAATATCAGTTTTCGCTATTTGAACCGGAGCAATTATGAACTCTATCGGCAGAATTTCCCCAATGTGGAGATACGGGGAAACAGGCTCAATCTTTTACAAGCTAGTTATCTTCAATAAATATAAGGACATTCTATGAAAAGAATCATTTTTACACTCAGTTTGATTTTATCGCTCATATTGACGAGCTGTGGCGGGAGCGCCGCCCCTGCCAGTAAAAGCGGAGGCGCCAAAGGCCGTCCGGCCTGGATGGATAATCCTGCTTCTGTTTATCCGGAAAGCCAATACATTTCAGCATTGGGAGCCGGTGACACGCGGCAAGCCGCCGAAACCAACGCCTCAGCAAACTTAACAAAGCGCTTTAAAGTTCAGATTGATGTGGATGATATGATGCTGCGCCGCTACGAAAGCTTCACCAAGCTCAGCGGCACAATGACAGAATCACTCTCTGAGAGTCAGCAGAGGCAGATACAGAGCCGCAGCTCTGAAACATTGATTGATGTCCAGTTCAGCGAGATTTATACCGATAATCTGGGGCGGGTCAATGTTCTGGCTTTTCTCGACAGGAAAAAATCAGGTGATCTGTATAGCAAGAGGATTCAGGACAATCTACAGTCAATCGATGTCTATTTGGCAAATGAAGCGCGCTCCTTTGATATTCCGGAAAAATATGCCTATACCAATGCTGCGCTTGCCATTTCTCAGGTAAATGAGCAGATGCTGGAACAATTGGATATTATCTCGCCGGCCCATAAAAGCCGATTGCTCGTTGATGAGAGCCGACGTATGGCAGCTCTCAGCGAAAAACAGCAAAAGATTGCGAAACAGATTGGCTTTTCTGTGGCTATTGCCGGTGATGATGATCAAAAAATTACGATACAGGTGCAGCAGGCCATAAGCAAACTTGGTTTTCAATTGTCGCCGCAAGCCATATTAAAGGTCAATGGCAGTGTTGATTATGAAGCCCTCGATTTGCGCCGTGATAATCTTATATTCTATGGCTGGCAGTTGGATTTAAAACTTACTGATTTATCGGGAAAGACCCTGATTTCCATCGTCGAGCGCGGTCGGGAAGGCGGCCTCGATGAGACAGTCGCAAAACGAAATGCAGTGCGTCAGATGTCGAAAATTATCTCAAAACGATTTCAAAAGGATTTGACGGATTACTTTGACAGGATGCTTATTAAACGTTGATAATAAAAAACGAATATAAAAACGCGGGCTATTCCGCGTTTTTTTTATAGCGCTGATAATATGACTAAAGGACTGATTTTTGCGTGCATTTTAGTTTTTGCAGCTTGTTCACCAAAAATAGAATTTTCTCAAACTGAGTGGGAGAAGCTGGCGGACGGACAGAAATTTCCCGAAGGTCCCGCCTAGGATGGCGCTGAAACGGTCTATAGCAGCAATTGCTACGGCAATTGGATCAGCAAGTATAACAATGCGATAGTTGATACCTTCATCACCAATGATGGAGGGGCTTTTAAGTCAACAAACGGTATGCATTTTTATAATGGATTCCTCTATGTATGTGATTTTGGCGCTGGACAGATCTTAAAAATTTCTCCTGATGGTAGCAGCGAAGTACTTATAGAAGGCTGGGAAGGAAAGCGATTCAGCCGGCCTAACGACATTATCGCGGATAAAAAGGGAAATCTCTGGTTTAGCGACCCCAATGCTTATGGAAAAGGAATTCGTGATGGCCGCTTATTCAAATATCATTTGGAATCTCAGACCCTAACACTGGTTTTGGACAGTCTTGCCTTTCCCAATGGTCTGGCGATTTCAAAAGATGGAAACGATCTTTATCTGGCAGAATCGGCTTTAGAGTCGGTTTTTCGCTGGAAGATAGGGAAGGATGGGGCTCTTTATGAAAAAACGCTTCTGCTTGAGCTTCCCGGTGGCGATCCTGACGGACTTGAAATAGACCGTTTTGGGAATATTCTTATTGCCCATTTTGGAGGCGGCGCGATTTTTATAATTTCTCCCACTGGTAAGATTCTAAAAAAAATCGCAACACCAGGGAAAAAGCCTACGAATCTTGAAATTGTCGGTAAAAAGCGGGGAAGAAGATATCTCATTCTAAGCGAGGCAGAGACCAACAGCCTTTATCGTTTGAAATAATAATTATTTAAAAAAGAGTTGCGGGTTTAATCCGGCTTCCATTAAGCGCAGCCTATTAAGATCAATAAACTTTAAGATTGTCTCTATAGCTATGGCATTGGTTATTCCATAGTTTATCTCACCTCGCTGCTCAACATATAGTTCACCGGTATAAGGAAAATTGCTGTCTATCTGCTGTGGATTAAATGGCGTTCCTGGTGTAATAGCATAATAATAATCTGCAGAAACCGATTTTGCCATACCTACCAGTTCAAAATTGGGAATACCATCTCGTATTGCCAAGACCATTCCACCGGAGAAACCGCGATTAAAATTAGCATCAATAAGAAAATCGCCACTGCCCCGTTGGCCCGGCAGTTTGCTGACTAAGCCATGTGTCACCATTTTGTTGCCTTTGGGATAGCCTATTAGATAGACAAATGCGCCCCATTCTAAATTGGCAGACTTGCCTGTTGGATAGGGAAATACTGGCTGAAGGAAAACTGGTTTTTCCTTTAATCGCCGCTGCACAATGGCTATATCATTCTGCATATCAACAGCTATTATTTTTATATCATCACCGTCAGGCAGCTCATTTATATAAATATGCTGTCTGATTTTGATCGCGATGCTTTGAATGCTCTTAGATTTTTCATAATATGTAATTATCGTATCGGGAAAAGTAATGACGTGGGCGCATGTGAGCAGAGCAATATCTTTTTCAAAAGCATAGACAAAAGTTGCTGTGCCGCTGGCGGTGTTATTGAAAAAGAGAATTTTATCCGCTTCAAGCTCCATATGACTTGCAACAGGAATTTTTGAGATGGCGCCTGGCGGATAATTGTACGCTTTGTAATAAGCAACACTATTTAAAAGGCGAATAGATTCCAGGGCTTTTGTGAGCGCACTGCTGCTTCTGCTGGCGGGAAACTCTGAGTCATAGTGACTGTCTGCGATGCTTTCCGTTATAAGAGTTCTTGCCGGTGGGGCGCAGCTATAAAGGAATATGAAACTTAGAAGCAATAAAAGCAACTTTTCTATACAGCGAATCTTCTTTTTATTGTCATTTTTCATTATAGTTTTACAATCTTTTGAAACCATCCGTTGTCATTGCATCGAACAAGCATAATATAAATTCCCGGAGCAAGGGAGTGGTAAGCTGTGAAAAGATAGTGGCGGTTATTTATCATAGAATGGTGTGCGATTTCACCATTAATATTAAGTAAAATCAGCTCTTCTATGTCATTGTCTTCACTTATCAGTTGTAAGCCCTCATCTGTGGAATAATAGTTGAGATTAGATTCCGAACAGATTTGAAATACATTTTTCTGAAATCCGCTGAGAGGCTGAATTGTTCGAAGTCTGCGGAGAGCCAATGTTCCAGGGCCTTTGAGCTCACTGTTTCCCTGAAAAAGATAAAAGCCGGTAAAAACAATCGGTTTAAGCGCCTCAACGCCTGGATTATTCCACTGGGGCGAGAGCTGATCTAAGGGAATGCGTAATGTCTGCCAATCTTTGATATCTGTGGCCATTTTCTCATCGAGGCTATAGTAAAAATTATGCCCTTTGCTATCTTGAAAAGATATTCTGAGGCCATGAATGGCCGGGTTTGCCTCTCGATCTATCAGGAGGTCTGTGCTCATATTGGGCAAAGTCTGGTCTCTGTTGATGTATAAATAACTGGTGGCATTTTCTGAAAAATGATAGCTTATACGCAAGGTCTCATCTCCTAGCTGGGCAGACTGAATTTCTCCATTAACAGGCTTAAGCAGAAAGGATTCCTTTTTGCTGAAATAGTCATATAGAATGGTATCGGCTTGGAAAATATGATAGGGAATGCTCAGGCTGCTGCGGCTGCTGCGGAGAAGAATATTACCCTGGGAGGGGCGTATTCCCTGAATTATACCGTCTTCACT
>DSDE01000469.1 GCA_011049095.1 Fidelibacterota bacterium | reverse complement strand
TCTCTGTATCCCGTGAATATCAAAACTTTGACATTGCCATCATTTTTAGGATAAAGTTGTTTTTGAATTATCAATTCAATCAATTTCTGCAGCTTGGTATCCTGACTTTGGTAATTTTTTGCCTTGTGAATCTCCAGATTAATTCCGTATTCAAAGGTTTTTAAGTTATTAATAATAAGCTGCAAGGCTTCGATATCTTTTTTCAAATCTTTTTTATATAGTTTCAGATTGCCGGCTTTGTCTATATCTTTCAGTAAAACTTTTTTCTTTTTTCCCAGACTCAGCTCATCAATCTCATTTATCAAATCATCTTCATCTTCAATGAGGCTAAGCTGTTCGGCTTCCAGATTGGCCTCTGTCTCTTTATTCCCCGCTTCGTAGTCTTTGATTTTTTTCAAGGCGTTTTCATGGTGTGCCAGAATTTTTTTCACCGTCGAATAGAAAGAATACCAAGAAGATTCCAGCCGCTTAACCATGAGAATGTACATCATCCGTACCAGGAAAAACTGCCGCTGCACCTCATCTTCCAAAACACTTTCTTCCAGCTTTTCGCCACGCTTTTTCTTTTCGGCTTTTGCCCGTTTTTCTACCATTGATTCGGCATAAAAGGCCGGCTGATAGCCGCTGAGCTTTGCCGGGAAATGGTCCAGAAGTTCTTCGAAGCTTTCAAAATGTCCAAATTGATTGGGAGTTATAAAGTGATTTTCCGGCTTAGTCTTTTCTGGAAAAACCAATTTATCTTCTCTTTCCTCTATCATTTTTCGGGTACGGGCTACAATAAGGGCATCGGTTAGCGTGAGATATTTTGCCGGCAGCATTTTGATGAAGTCACCAATTTTGGGTTCAGCTTCTTTGCTCCATTTGGCAAAAGAAGTCTGAGCCTGCCGAAAAATAGCTTCCAGATTGCGCACGTCCAAACTTTCTCGAAATCCGTCATTTTCACCTTTTACGATGAGTTTAAACTGATTCCGCAGGTCATTGAGGCTGTTATTTATGGGCGTGGCTGAAAGCATAAGAATTTTGACATCTTCATTTTCTTTAAGGATTTCTTCCAGCAGATATTGATAGCGCTTGGATTTATCATTGCGCAAATTGTGGCTTTCATCAATGACAATGAGTTTGGGCTTTTCATTTATGAATACTTTATCAGCACGATCACTGTAAGTCTCCAAACGTTCTCCACTCAAATCCGTGTGATAGCGTATGAAGTATTCAAACTGATCTTTTTCGAAACGGGAATCTTGATTTTTCAGATACATCCGCCAGTTGTACTGGAGTTTTTTGGGACACAGGAGAATGGTTTCTCTGCCCTGGAGCTGGAAAAACTTGATTACCGCAAGGGCAGTCCAGGTTTTTCCCAAACCGACGGCATCGGCCAGAATTGCACCGTTGTATTTTTGCAGCATTTTGATAAGGCTCAAGGCGCCTTTTTTCTGGAAATCATAGAGAGAATTATAGATAACAGAATTTTCCAGACGGCCCATCTGCCGATTGAAATTGGGATCATTCTCCGCCATCAGTAAGTCTTTTCCAAAAAGTTCGTAAAGTATCTTGTAATATATCTGCTCCGGCGTGTATTGGATAAAGAGCTTGCTTAGCTCATCAATAAGATATTGCTTAAACGGTACTTTAATTGGCTTGCCATCAGCACCCATAATAGTCTTTTCGATATGAGCTTCAGGTTTTTTCCATAAATCTTCGAACCATTCAATCAATTCCTTGTAATGGGGATTGCTGCCAAAACCCGGAATATTTAATTCAACATTGGATGTTTGCCGCATTCCCAGTCCGGCTTCGGTGAGATTACTGCTACCTGTTATAAAGTAATGTTTTTGTACATCTTTATCTTTATATTTGTAGAGATAGACTTTTGCATGACAGAAATTAGGCTCCAGTGTCTTGAGCTGTACTTTATCCAGCTTGAGAAATTCCACTGCCTCTGCCGCCAATGTATTCAATTTAAAAGCAGATTCAATGGTGATTGTTTCATTGAGAAGGTCCAGAGCCTGTGAATTTTGATTATCAGTATGGGTTATCTCACCAAGAATCATTCGGTATTGCTTTATTTTTTCAGCCGTATTCCTTGCCAGCCAAGCCAAAGCACCGGCTGTGAAGTATCCGGTAACCATATCCAGCTTACCTTCACCACTGTATTTGTCAATCCATTCCCAAACTTTTAGATTATCATTTTTATTGTCAAGCAGCATCGTAAGTCCCCAGTCTTTTACAAGTTTTTTGATTATCATTCATTGCTATAGGATAAAACATTTATCGCTCAGATTCAATTGTGGAGTGATGCGAAGAGGAAAAATCTTTTATTGTCAGCTCCGATTTTAAAAAATAGTAGTGCTTCATTTGCGATTTTCCTTCATAGTATCTTTTTCCCCCTTCTCTCCATTATCTCCTCCTTTTTCAATGGGCGTGCGCCGCCGGCCGGATTTTGCAAAGACTATATCAGAGGCAGATTGGTATTGGCAGCTCTTGTCAAGCCGCGGGAGCGCTTAGCTTAAGGCAAGAACTCCGCTTGTGACTGGACTCTGATTGATAATCTTGAATATTTCATTGTCAGAAAACTACAACCGTCAAATTTTCTTGTCAAGCCTAATTTTTTGATAATTTTGCCTGGAAAATGGGCTTTGCTGTGAATAGATGCGTGGATTAACATCAGTTTTGCTTTTGGAAACAGACGATTTTATGCTTTGGTTTTTGATAATTCTGGTTTTTTTCAAAATTTTTTCTGTGAATATTTAAACATGAGTACTTGAAGCGCATAGGATGCAGCAGCTTTTCAGCATTAAAATCATCTGTTTGAGGGGATTTTTTGGGAAATTTTGAATCTGTTTTGCCAGCATCATAGCGTCCTCCAGTGCCGGACTTAGTAATTCTAAATTCTAAATTCTAAATTTTAAATTTCTTCTGTCGTCTTCGCATCTCGAACTTATTACTTCTTAATCCTAAATCCCAAGCGAGCCAACAATTTTCTTTTCACTGGAAACAAGTTTATTGAGCAAGCCAACAATTTTCTTTTCAGTTAGAATAATTTTTTCAGGTGGGTCAACAAATTTTGTTTTTGATCTTTTTGTTTTCTCTCTTCTATTTTTTTAACCCAAGTTGAGCTGTGTCAGGACATAAGATACTTATAATCAATAAGATAACATTTTGTATTTCAGATTTTCGGTAAACAAATTTCAGTCTGTAAAAGGGCATGGCTTTGTATCCTAGGGCCTTGTAGATTTCCAGGGCATCCATAATGGGTTTGCTGCAGACTCTGTAATAATTTGCTGATTGTTTTTCCCTTTCATAAAAATAGTCGCCGCTTTTCGGGTATTTATGATTCTCACAGACTCCCATCATTGTCACCATTTTTCCTGACTTAGCGAATATCTATTTTCTTGCTGTTTCTGTCCTGCAAATAGACCGCCACTCCGTCTGTTCTTTGATAATTGCCTCGGAATTGGGCAAACATTTTAAGAAATATATTGATCAATATAAGTTTGTCCTTCAAAATAAGCCTTTTGCAGACAGATAAAAAGGAGATTTTATGCGGATCAAGATCGCGGCTCGTTCGCGGCGGTAGCTTTTTTCCCCATTTAATCATCAGCAAGTATTTGTAGCTAATATTTATGGGATGTTTAAATCGGTATCTCCTGAATATGCCGATTTTCTCCATAATATTGTTTTTCGCCATACCCACAGTGGTGATTTAGATGATACGCCATATAAAACGTATATACTTTTCACCTTCTCAAGGTTAAAGCTTAATTATAAAAGAGGCGATAAATATGGATTTCGCGGTGTGACGCAATTAGAATTTATTTTCAGCACGCAGCTGGATAATAGTTATGAATCGCTCATATTAGGTCTTTTTGAAAAGCGCAGGCTTAAATTTTAGATCAGTCGCGACCCGATGGTTTTTTATGTGGAGAATGTTGAGAGTCTGCCGGAACGTTTTTTTGACAGTCGGGAATCATTTGTCTGTAAGTCCCCCATCGTGGTTTCGACGATGATGGATCGTCCGGACGGGAAGCGGTCGGTTCATTATCTGAACTACCTGATTCAAAAGGAGCGGGAGCATTTCATTGAGAATTTGTGGCAAAATCTGGTGCGAAAGTATGAGGTGCTCTATCAGCAGCCTTATTTGGGAGAATATCCTTTCGCTTTTCACTTTGATCCCGAATATATCGCCCGGTACAATGGCAAAATTGGCAAGTGGATTGTGGTGAAGCAGGGTATCAAAGTATTGGGAATGGAAGCGCCCTTTTTCATCGAAGCAGAACCGGATTTGATTAGAGTGGGCTATGACTGCGGTTTTGGTGAGAAAAATGGCAGCAGCTTTGAGTGTGTGGAATAGTTAGAGGTTGAGGTTGAGGTTTGGAGAGATGGAGTAATGGAGCCCTGTGAAATATGAACTACAATATTCCACTCGATATCCATAGTTTGATCGTCGGTGATAGATCACCGAACAATTATTGGAATTATGTCACAAGGGGAGTGATGGCGAGATTTGTCGGGGATTATTCTTTTCTTTAGCCGGCTTTGGGGATAATCTGTAAATTTGGCGGATGTGTCGCATTTCCAAAAAACAAAATAAGCTGAAGATTTAGAGGATTTTCGATGGAGAATCTGATTTTTGCGTTTAATAGCATCGCGCCGGTATTTTTCATCGTGTTTATGGGGATATTTCTCAAACGAATAAAGCTGATTGATGATCATTTTGTGAAGGTGTCATCACAATTGGTTTTTAAGGTGACGATACCGGCGCTGATTTTTATCAACATCGCCAAAGCCGATTTTGGACAAGCTTTTCAAGGGAAAATGATACTTTTTGCGCTGTTAGTCATTGGGCTCAGTTTTCTGCTGATTTTTATTCTTACTTTTCCCATTGAGAATATGCGGCTTCGGGGCGCTTTTATTCAGTCTGCTTTTCGCAGCAATTATGCGATTTTGGGTTTGGCTTTGTTGATGAATCTTTATGGTGC
>DSDE01000092.1 GCA_011049095.1 Fidelibacterota bacterium | reverse complement strand
TACATTCGGGCGGCTCAGAATGGCGAACCCCTTGCCTATGCCAATATTGTCGTATTAGGCAGCGATTATGGTGCGGCGGCTGATGTACAAGGTTATTATGTGATTCCTAATCTGCCGGCTGGCACTTATACTTTAAAAGTCATGATGCTTGGCTATCAAAGCGCTGAAAAAGAGGTAGAAATAAAAAATCGCTCCGATTTGCGCTTTGATTTTGAGTTGCCAGTAGAAGCATTGCAGACAGAAACAGTGACAGTAACCGCCGAGAGAACTCGTTTTGAAAATAAAGTTGAAGTGAGCCGTGTAAATCTCAGCTCTCTGGAAATCAAGCGGGCGCCTGCCTTCATTGAAGCAGATCTTTTTCGCTCACTTCAGCTTTTGCCAGGAATCAGTGCGCAAAATGACTTCTCTTCAGCGCTTATAGTGCGCGGTGGCTCACCCGATGAAAACCTTATTCTCCTGGACGGTACGGAAGTTTACAACCCATACCATATCGGTGGCATCTTCAGCACATTCAATAGCGATGCCATCTCTGATGCAGAATTTCTGGCCGGCGGCTTTCCGGCAGAGTATGGCGGCAGGATCTCTTCCGTTTTGAATATCACCACCAAAGAAGGAAATTCCCGGGAAGGCTTTATCACCAATAAAACCCCATTAGCCCCCTACTGGGATATGAGCCACATCAAAGGTGAAATAAATATCCTTTCCAGCAAAATTCTGGCGGAAGGCCCTATATATAAAGGCTCCTGGATTTATAGCTATCGCCGCACTTATTTTGATAAAGTTGCTCAAATCTACTACTGGACAAAAGATGAGCCTCAAAACTGGATTTATTTCTTCCAGGATGCCCAATTTAAGCTAATTAGTGATCTTTCCCATCAGCATAGGTTGACATTCAGCAGCTATGGTGGCAATGATCAGCTAAATTTTATTCTCGGAGAAAATACGGCTTTCAAGATTGATTTTGACTGGATTTGGGGAAACAACACATCTTCTCTGAACTGGAGATGGGTACCGAATTCAAAATTTTTTAATAATCTAAGCATCGCTAAGACAAAATACGATTTCGATGTCAATCTTGTATTTACCAGCATCGACAGTATTGCCGGTGAGGCCAGTGACCAAATCATTGTAAAAAATACCATCAGTGACTGGACGATTAAAGAAAAGCTGGACTGGTATCTCTCAGAAGCCCATACGATTTCTCTGGGTATGACATACAAAACATTAGGGATGTCTTTTAATCAGAAATTCGGAAATATTACCTTTTTTGACCAAGAGCAGGAACCCCACATTATTGACGGATTTATCCAGGATAAATGGCAAATCAATCCCCTCTTCTCAGTCCAGCCAGGATTGAGACTCAGTAAATATGAGCTGCATAAAAAACTCTATTTACAACCCCGCCTCGGCCTGAAATACCGGCTAACGGAAAACTTCACCCTTAAAGGGAGCTGGGGAATCTACAATCAGTTCCTTTTTACTACCAACGACGAAGAAAATGAAATCCTGCGGGTTGTAGATTTTTGGGAGCCGATTCCAAAGCATATGCCGGCCCAGGAAAATCAACATTTTATAGCTGGTATTGAGAAGTGGTTTGGCGAGGGATTCACCGGCTCGATTGAACTCTATTACAAGCCTTACAAGACTGCGCTGGATTTAAATCCCGCTAATAATCCGGGAGATGACAGTGATGATTTCATAGCTGGAACTGGTGAAGCTTCAGGAATTGAACTTCTATTAAAAAAGACCGGTGGTGATCTCACTGGCTGGATTGGCTACAGCTATAGTAATGTCACAAAAAAGATTGACTTCAACGGCGATGGCTTCATTCTCAGAGAGGATGGAGAAATTTTTAATCCGCAATATGACCGACCACACACGGTAAACATCGTCGCCAGCTATTCCATCAATCAAAGTAACGCGTTCAGTCTGACCATCAGCGGCAGCAGCGGTCAGCCCTACACACCAATTTTAGGCAAGGTATTCAGCCAAAGCAATTTCGGCAGTCTGAAAAATCCATATGAAAGCTTAAAAAATATAGAGGGTTTACGCAATTCTGCCCGCTATCCCTACTATTTTCGCGTAGATCTGGGATTTGTCAGAGAGCAAAAACTCTGGAATATCGACAGTAAACTGAAATTTCAGATTATCAACCTGACAAATCACTATAATGTTTTGCTTTATCAATGGGACCACGACAGGTCACCCTCTAAAGTGACCGCCTTCAGCATGTTTCCAATCGTTCCTTCTTTTGGATGGGAGTTTGAATTATGAAAATAAATGGAAAATCCTCTGAAAACTGCTACTTATTTTTCTCTCGTTTAGGAATTCAGAAAATATTACAAAAAATGCTTTTGACAGCCCTTTTCTTGGGACAATTGGCATACTACCAGGCTTGCGAAAAGGAGCTTCCCCTCAGCGTTTTTCTCGATGATTATGACCATTATGAGCCAGAACTGCGAATTGAGGCAATTTTAGACCCGGTAAACGCGATGAACAGCATCGTTCGGGTTGACCGTTCCGTCCGGATAGATGATATTGAAATCTACAATGGTCTGGATGATGATGGCGACTGGCAAGGCTTCAGCGACTTGAATGGAAATGGTAAATGGGACCCGGGAGAGCCTCTTAATGATGACCTGGGAGAAGACGGCTTAGACAGCAGTGAATTCCCTTTTCTCCAGCCTGATGCCGGCGAAGGCAATGGCCGCCCCGACCCTGGTGAGCCTAACGTGGATGAATACGATGAGATTTTACCAATGCTCCATGACAGCACTGCTACAGTCTGGCTGACCAAGGCCTGTGATGGTCTTCGTCATGAATTTATCTGGCAGGCTAAGGCTGATAGTTTTGAAATAATTCAAAATCCTCAATCAAGAAACGACCCAAATATAGACCCTATCATCGAGATGAATTACTATGGCGCGTATCGTCCTAAAGAAGATTTTTACCTCGACTGCAGCGAAAGCTATATCTTCACAATACGCTTTGATAATCCGGCATCAGTTTTTTACGGCTTAGAAATCAACGGCGAGACAAAACCTCTTCCCGCGCCTCAATTTATAAAATTCAGCCCCAGCGAAATCACAAGCCTCGAAGAAAGCGATACACTTTTTGCAGCTTATGGCGATACCAATTTTATCTTTTGGCTCTCTGATTTAGAGACCAGCACCTATTATGTAGAGATGGAATCCTATTTTTCACCTGACAGTATTGTCCCGTTTTATACGCATCCCTCCTTCCCCAGCTCCGAATTCCTAAATGGGATTCCTGACTATGTTATTGGCTTAGAGCCGCTGACGGGGCAGATTTTACCTGGATTATACCGCTTTTCAGTGTCGGTCATGGACCCTGCTTTTGGAAATTACTACTACTCCAATTTACCCATCAAAGATCCGGAAAAGTCAAATCTCCGCGATCAGGAGGGGCGCGTTGTCATTGGCGTTGTGGGCAGTATAGCCAAAAATTCAGTTTGGCTCAGAGTACAGTAGCTTTTACGATTGCTCGATGCTATTTAATACCAGCAGCAACTTTTCCGCTTTATCCATCTTACCGGTTTTCCCATAGAGTCCCACTAATAAACGCAAAAGACCAGTATTACGAGGCTCAAGTAATCTTCCCTTTTCAAGAATCTGTATCGCCTGCTCAAAATGCCCCATCTTAATCAAAATTTTAGCTAACATATCATAGTAATTAATTTTTGGTGATAAGCTGATAAGGCGGGTCAATAAATCAACGGCTGATTTGAGATTGCCCATTTGCGCCAGACATTCAGCTTTTATCGCTAAAGCGTTAATATGATTAGGATCTTTTTCCAGAAGATAATTCAATTCTGCCAAAGCATCATTATACTGTTTTATCTGCATCAATTTTCGGGCGGCTATCTGGCGCAGATGAAAATCATCCACCAATACATCAGAAGAAATAGATTTCCCTGACTTTGCCAGACTGCTATTAGACTCGATCATTTTCTTAAGCCATTTGAGAATACCCAGATCATCGTTTTCATATTCAGCAATTTTATAAAGATTATAATATGCAGCCACTTGCAATGGCGCCATAGCCACAGAACGCAGCGCCAACTTTTTGGCTTTATCTGCATATTTAAGTTTTAATAGCGCCTCAGCGGTGACATTCAAGAGACTCACATTCATCTTCGTTGGTAAATTGCCAAGATTGATTGCAATCTGATAATGTTTCAGCGCCTCTTTATAATTGTCTTGCAAACCATAATTTTGTCCAAGTGTATAGTGGGCATAGGCATTTTTGGGCTCGTCTTTTACCATTTTCAAAAGCAGTTTCTCATTGCGCTTATATTTTTGAGCTGCCACGTCTTTTTCAAAACCATAGCCAAGATGAAAAATCATCAATCTGGAAAGGCGCTCTTTTCCTTTCAGCCGCTTTAGACTATAAGTGATTTGCTCGTGTATGCGCCCTTCAAAATGGATTCCCTGATGGTTGCGAAAGAGACGGTTGGCGTCGGACATAAAATAATTTGTGCCACCATCGCGAATATTTTTGATAGGCACTACATAGGCAATGGGCGAGTTTTCCTTAGTCAGCTCCATTTCTAGTGCACTTTTGCTCTCATCCATCAATCTTTCATCTGCATCGAGCCACAATATCCAATCACCGGTGGCATATTTGATGCTCTCATTGCGGGCAGCGCTAAAATCATCTATCCACTGAAAAGTATGAATTTCTGCATTATATTTCCTGGCAATGTCCAAAGTACCATCTGTGCAGCCTGTGTCAATAATTACTATCTGCTGAACCACATCACAGGCAGATTTAAGGCAGTCTTCCAGCATATGTTCTTCATTTTTAACGATCATACATAAAGATAAAGTCGCTTTGGATTCCATATCACTCCAAATCAGGTTTGAGCTGCTTGCAGGCCAGCAGCAATTTATTGATCATATCCATATCAAGGGTATTTCGTCCGGGTAAATTAACGATGCGTTTCAATTTAGTATTAGCCT
>DSDE01000187.1 GCA_011049095.1 Fidelibacterota bacterium | reverse complement strand
TCTATATTTAGATATGGCAGAACTTGACCTGGCAGAGTCCCATCTGATGATGGCGCTAAGGCTACGCATAGAAAATGACGCAAAAAACGGTATGCCAACTGTCTATTACAATCTGGCTCATACTTATTTTCTAAAAGGTAGAATTCCCGAAGCCAAAGAGATGCTGAATGATGGGCTCAAAATAGCCATAACTCTGAAAGACCGCCGTCCAGAGGGTGAAATCCTTAAACTTATGGCCGATCTTGCCAAGGCTGAGGGAGACTACTCTGCGGCCTTAGACTTTTTCGGGCGCTATTTAGCCGTCAAAGACACCCTATTTAATACCGAAGTAACAGACCGAATCGCCGCGCTCCAGGTACAGTACGAAATCGAAGAACAGAATCGGGAAAATCAGCGCCTGCAGCAGGAAAATCTCATCAAAAAACTGGAAGTAGAAAGGTCTGTCACACTGCGCAATTTCCTCTTTCTGCTGATTCTTTTCTTTTTGGCCCTGGTGGCAGGTGTGCTTATTCTCTATCGCCAAAAAATGAAAGACAATAAGGCGCTTATCGAGATAAACCAACAAATCAGCGAAGCGCATGAAATTCTGCAAAAAGAAATATCCCAGCGGCGAAAAATGGAGATTGAGCGCGAAAAGCTTATTGCCGATTTGCAAGAGTCACTAAACAATATCAAAACCCTCCGCGGACTCATTCCCATCTGCGCAAACTGCAAGAAAATCCGCGACGACGAAGGTTATTATATACAGGTTGAAGAGTACATCAGTCACCATTCCCACGCTGTCTTTAGCCATGGTATCTGTCCCGACTGCATGGCCAAGCTCTATCCTGATATTCAAGAAGAAGAGAAATAGACAGAAGTTTCTCTTTTTGGGGAAGAGCCATCATTATGATATGTTTAAATTCACTCGAGGCATTTTTTGAATACTGTTAAATTCTCAAAAAAAAATACCTAGCTAAAATAATATTTTTTGATAATTTCCCTTATGAAGCCGAAAAAAATTAAACACTTGCTACTGACGATGCTTTTAACAGCGTGTTCGCTTTAGGGAAATCCATTTATGCAGGCTGAAGCCCTGGCAGAAAGTTATCCAGACTCAGCGAAGCTTTTACTCCGTGAATTTTTCAAAAGAAACAGCGGGAGAGATGAACAGCTTCAGGCGCTGACGATGCAAGCCGCGATTTTTCTCAAACAGGGAGAAATTGACAGCGCAGCCCATCTATTGTCTGAAGCTGAAAACTGAGACCCAAAATAGGGGATTTACCACTATTAGCCAGACTGGATGAGCTCAGCGCTTTCTATTATCACAACAAGCAGGATAAGGAAAACTCTATAAAGCAGACCGAGGCGGCGCTGAATGCTTATGAAACGCTGGCTGATACACTGGGTCTGGCGCGCACGCACCGTCGTATTATTGAAAATTCTTATGCGCCTGGTGATGTTAATGTTGTGGATGGTTACGCTCTTATTGGCAAAGGATTTGTGGGAAGGGATGCAACATATCCAAAGTTTTCCGGTAATTTTTTCGATAGCGAAGCCTCAAATCAATCTACAGCTATCAATGCGACTGGTAAAACCACAAATGGGATGAAAACCTTGGCCACCTTTACCGGCGCAAGCTGGGATATTGTCAGTGGGTATGATACGAATCATATTTGGAATCTGGAAAGCGGCGTCAATAGCGGCTATCCCTATCTGAGCTGGGCGAAGGCTGTTGACCAGTCTCTTCCTGTCACCCTTGCATCTTTCACCGGCAAAGCCACGAAAGCAGGTATGGTGCTGGAATGGGAGACGAGCGCGGAGATTGAAAACTTTGGTTTTGTGATTTACCGCAGGGAAGAAAACTCCCCCCAACCCCCTCTAAGAGGGGGAGTCAAATCCGAATCCGATTACAGCACTAATTCCCCCTCTTTAGAGGGGACAAGGGGAGTTCTTCTTGCTTTGTACATTACGGATAATGCGCTTGTGGGTCAGGGCAGCGTCACCAAATCCACCAAATATAGCTTCACTGACACGAAAGTCGAAGCGGGGAAAAGCTATGTTTATACTCTAAGCGATGTGGATTTCTCAGGGAAAGAGACCAAGCTGGCTGAGGCTAAGATTAAGATTAAGGTTGAGGCTGAGGGAGCGATTCTGGCTGATAATTATATCCTGCGACCGGTCTATCCCAATCCCTTCAATGCCAGCTTCACGGTGCCATTCTCATTGACTAAAGCGATGAATGTGAAGATTTCGCTCTACAATATCGCCGGTCAGCGAGTGATGACTATTCTCGAAAATAATCTGAATGCGGGAGAATATTCTTATCAGGTGAATGCGGATAATTTAGGCAGCGGAGTTTATTTTGTGAATGTGGAGATAGGAAGCTCCACCTACTTTCGCCATCACACCCAGAAAATTGTTTTGATGAAGTAAAGACATACCCGTCGGGGGACAAGCCATTAGCGTGTCCCGACAGTGGCAAATTCCTAATAAATCAATTTTTTTTCTTCTTCATTGCTTTTTTCTGGAAATCTTTTAACCAGCCCTGACTTCGAGTTGCGTGGGCATCATATTCTGTCAGGTATGGTTTGATATCCAGCAAAGGTGTGCCATCAGCAATATCACAGTCTCTAATAAAAATAAGATTTTCTTCTACTCCCACAAGCTGCACGACAGAAATGCCAATGGGATTGGGTCGCAAAGTGCTGCGGCTTGCAAAAATCCCGTGCTCATCGTCATCCCATAGACTTCTGATTAGCAGCTTTTTTCCCTCTGCAAGATGAAAATGATAGATCAAAATGAGGTGAGAGAAAGCTTCCAGGTCCTGGAGCCCCTCCTGAAAACGCGCTTTTAATTCTATCTGTGCCTCCACACCTTTGGCGGTGATGGGTAATCCGGGAACTTTGGCAATTTCGCGAAATGGCGAGTGAATGACACCGATGGGGCGATAACAAATCTCAATCATAGCATTTTATCATAGAATTTATTCTTTTCGAAGCTGAACCATTGAAAGGATGATATCAATGATAAAGGCAGAAATGACCCCAATCAGCGTGTACCAAGTCCAATGTATGGTGGTCTGACTAATGACAAAAACCATAACGAGAATTGTACTGAAAAAGGTGACCACGTATTGCCAGACAGGCACTTTCTTGTAGAATCTCACCAGGAGAAAGATGCCCAACATCGCGCCATAAGTAAATGAAGCGATGGCCAGACCAAGTTCGACCAGAGGTGTTTTCATATCGGTAAAGAGAGATGCCCCGCCAACAATGACAATACCCCAAAACAGAGTGGCCATTCGACCGATTTTAAGAAATTTTGCCTCACTAAGTTCCTTCTTTAATAGCGGTTTAATGATGTCAATTGTGGTGCTGCTGCTGAGGGCGCTGAGGCTCCCTGAGAGCGTGCTCATGGCAGCGGCAAAAATACCCGCTACTGTGATTCCTTTCACCACCGGTGGCAATTTCTCAATGATAAATTTGGTGAAAAGCTCATCAGGTTTGGTGAGATTTAAGGCAGTCAGGTCCTGACCATTCCAAAAGAGCCAAAGCATCGCGCCGATAACCAGAAAAAGAGCAAACTGTAAAATAACAACGAAGCCACTACCTACCAGTGCTTTACGGCTATCACTTAAAGTTTTGCAGCTCAAGATTCTCAATACAATAAGCTGATCAGTTCCGTGGCTGGCCATACTGAGAAGCGCGCCGCCTAAAAGACCGCTGAGGAGTGTGTAATTGGTACTTTTCAATGAGATGTCAAAAACCTGGAATTTTCCCGCCTCCCAAGCATGACTGAAAACTGCACTGAGGTTTGGTGTGTAATGAAGGCCGATGCCAAGCGCTACAACTGCTGCTGTGATATAAATCATCCACTGGGCCACATCCATCCAGACAACGCTGCGAATTCCGCCAAACCAGGTATAAAAGATAGAAACGATACCTAAAATCCAGATACTCGTCATATAATCAAAGCCGGCGATCATTGACAGGGGAATAGCCACTGCAAAAAGGCGTACACCATCAGCCAGGAGGCGGGTAAACATAAAAGTGATGCTCATAACCCGCTGCATTGTGATGCCGCCTTTTTCACGAACTGCTTCGTAAACCGAGATAAAGTTACCTTGGGCATACATCGGCAAAAAATAGATCGCGATGACTGTGCGACCGAACAAATAGCCAATTGTCACCTGGAGAAAGCTGAAATTTCCCAGATAAGACAGACCGGGAATGCTCAAAAAAGTCAGGACAGAGGTCTCTGCCGCCACAATACTCAACATCACCGCCCACCAGGGAAGCGAGCGATCAGCATTGAAATAACCCTTTACATTTTGAACGCCACGCCCAAGGAAGAGGCCGCCGCCAAAAACAAAAATCATAAAAACTGCAATAATCGCGTAATCAATTCCGTGCATCGTTTCAATCCTTTATTATTTTTTTCATCGGGTAAAATTACTCTTTTTCTCAGATGATACCAAGGAAAGAGAGAGAATCTGACAGACGAAAATCAAAGCAGAAAGCAGGAGGCAGGGTCTTTTAGTCAACCCTTTTAGGGATGCTTACTTAAGCTAAATCTTACCATCAAGCTTTTTCTTCCAGCACTAAGTGAAAACTTGTTTTTTTCATAGAAGGCCATTAAATTGAATGAGGAAGAGGATAAACAAGTGGGCTGGCATAGGTCGCCCAAATAAAACTCTGACAATCGAAGGAGGAGATAGATGAAAAAAGCGCAGAGAACAGTGAATCTCAATGCAGATGAGCTGGATATATGCCAAAAAATTTCTGCAGATGAGCAAAATCTACATCAAAAGCGGGCTATTGCTCTGCTTGCCCTGGATGATGGGAAAAGCCGCAGCGAGGCAGCTTCTATTAGCGGACTTTCACCAGGACAGGTAAAGTATCTCTCAGCTAAATTTCTCAAGAACCGGATAGCGATACTATCTTCTTCTGGTTCTATAAAAAAGAAAGCTGATCCTGAAAGAACTGACGACGATTTGTCGACAGAAAATCCGCCGGAACTATCAGGTGTAG
>DSDE01000272.1 GCA_011049095.1 Fidelibacterota bacterium | reverse complement strand
TTTTGAGAGCAAAGAGGAGTTTCTGGATCAGATTCGGGACGAAAAGAAAATCCTCATCGCTATGAATGCCGAAAAGATCCTCAAAAAGGAGGAACGCCTCCAGAAGCTTGTCGATGCAAACATAATAGAAACAAGGAAGAAGTAAAAATGCCTATCATTAGTCTCACACATACTGAAACCAAAGCCTATAAAGATGAAGAATTTATCCAATCAGATGCCAAAGAAGTATTTTTTGCACTTGTTGAGCGTTTCCTGTCTTCAATCCAATCGCCCAAAAATCAGAATACAAATACCATTCTTTCGAGAGTGCATAATACGATACTGATCAATGGTAAGCGCGGAATGGGCAAAACTTCTTTTATCCTAAGTGTAGTCGACAAACAAAACAGCGCATTCAAGGAGCATTTCAAAGATATTTCTCTATTGGGTATCATAGATCCTACGCTGATCGAGACAAAAGAGCATGTTTTCCTTAACATTGTTTCACTAATCAAAGAGCGTATCGAGACGGATATCAGGGAAGCGGGTGGAACGACAAGCGATCCTCGATATCGTGTATGGATTGAAAGCCTTAAGAGGCTTGCACGTGGATTGAGCATTTTAGATGGTATTGGTAGTGACGACCAGTTAAAAGATGCGCTTTGGGACTCTCCCGAGTTGATACTTGAACGTGGATTGGCAAATTCAAAACATGGACATCAGCTCGAACGGCATTTTCATCACTTTATCACAGAGAGCCTTCGGATACTTGAAAAAAAAGCTTTTTTCTTGATTTTCGATGATATCGACACCTCTCTCAAGGAAGGGAAAGCCATTCTTGAGATTTTGAGAAAATATCTGACCACTGATGAGTTGTTTATCGCTATGCTGGGTGATATCGATCTTTATGCCACCATCGTTAGGCAATTACAATGGGAAAAAATGGATCCCCATCAGACGCTTAAAAACTACGAAAATATACAAGACTATCTGCCTCAGATTGAACATCTTGAGGAGCAGTATCTGACCAAAATACTCAAACCAGAGAACCGTATTACACTAAAGACGCTTTTGGAGTTAAAACCTGACTTGAAAGTGCAGACATCGCAGGAGGAGACCTTTGAGCTTGGAAACTACGTTCAAGGGCTTGTCAATAAAGCTTTTATGACAAAGGATCAACCGCGCTATACCTGGCTGTACGAAACTGTTCTGCTTCGGCAATCTACCAGATCCGTAATTCAGGTGCTTAAGGGATGGGAGGAGCGAAAAGAGGAGGATTTGTCCTCCTTTGTTGAAACCCTGAGGCAGGTTTTCTTTACGACACTCAAGAAAAAACTGGAGCCGTTTGGGTTGCTGGAAGTGGGAAAAGAGCAAAATATCCTCAATATCATCTCATTGTTTCTTCTCAAAAAGGGGTTTGGACGAGACAATCATATGAAGTTGCTGCCGGAATTTAGTAACGATGATGAAAACATCTCTATGCTCTTTCTAAACAGCACAATCAATGCCTTTTTGGAACCACGGCAGTATTTGGGTTATTTTGTCAGAGTTGGTTATGCGCTGGAACGATTTGGTGCGGTTGCTGACAGGCAAAAGCTCGAGAAGTTTATCGACCATATTGGTTTAGACAGTAATGAATCAAATGCGAATATGGTCAGACGGCTTCTGACAACTTTTACGATCAATTCAAATACTCACAATACAAGTCCGGTATTTTTCGGGAATTTTTCACTTTCCAAAGAAAACATCAAAGAGATAAGCTCAGGCAATAATTTTACTCTCTTTTTGAGCCGAGTCTATAACCCAAAAGGAGGACACTATCACTTCTTTTCCCTTTTTAACCTGATCGGTGTATTGGCCGATATCAGCGAATCTGAGAGTGCGCAGCAGTTATTAAGTAAAAGTAATCTGATTCGCGATTTTTACAGCTTTTTTGATCCGGGTGTTTCGCCATCGGATGAGGGGGACAGTGCTGAAATTGATACATCGAAGTTTGATATCACAGAGGAGATGAAAAATAGTCTTGTCGAATGGAGCAAGAAGGGACGTTCTATTACCCAGAAACTTTCTGCTGCTGATCTTGCCAAAATCTGGATTCGTCTTGTTTATACTATCAACGAGATTGATAGCCGTTCTGAGAACAAGGGACGCAGCTATTCGGAGATATTGAAGCTTTATAGGGCAGCACTCTTAAATGCTGCATACGTGCATTGTGAACAAAAGAAAGGTAAAATGGTTGAGATTAAAAATCCTTCGACCGATGCAGGTTATTTTGAAGGAAAAATCAAAACTTATCAGCAAGGAGAGGAGTATACGCTGTTTGACTATCTTCTGGAATGTCCTGCTCTACAGCAAGATGCTGTTGCTATCCCTGATTCATTCAAAAACAAAAGAACGGTTAAAAAGCTGGTAAAAAAGGATTTCAAAAAGCTCAGTTTAGATGAGCAGAAGAAGGCCATTGATTCCGTCAGCGGTTGGCAAGAATACTCGAACGCTACAATCGGAGGAAAACTACGGGAAAAGTACAGCAATGTCCCCTCTAAGCTGGATAAGATTCTTGAAGAGATGAAAACAGAGCAATGAAAACGTTGATTGCCACGACTTTTCTGGATTCGCACAGGATTTTGGAGTGTTTTTATACCCATGGTCCCATAGAGCCCAAAAAAATGGAGAAACTTCTTTTTGCAGAGCTTTATGCCAAAGAACCTTATCAGCCGGACTACTTATTTAAAAATGCAATGGAGGTTTTTGTATGGGGCAAAAGCCATGGAGAGTTATTGTCTACTTCTCTCTCTGAACTTTCTGGGATGCTCCATGTGCGCGGCAACGAAATCTACGTTGACCCAGATAGATTTGGAAAATGGCAGGAGTTGCTGCTGATGCTTTCGCCTCTGGTGATAATCACATACAGGATTTTTGAGCAATGGCAGCGGCAACCGCTGTTGGATTATGTGCAGTGGATCAAGAATATTTTTGCAAAGAGTAGCCTACCGTCCATTTATGAGCCCTATTTGGCGAATATAGTCACAACCTCCGGGCTAAATGAATGCCATATGCATCTTAACGGTACAACAGAACCAGATAGGGTATGGCAGGATGCACTGTTGATGCCGATGCAGTTTTACCGTTTTTTGGTAGATTCAGCTGCTGATGGGAGCGTGGAGGAGATGTATCTACAGCTGGGATCTTTTGAGCAGAACGACTTATATCGGCTTTTGAGGATTGCCGCTTCATTGCGGGATGAACTTATCAAAATGATGCAGGGTATCCCGGTCGATACGAATGATCAATTTTATAATGAAACACCCAAACCACTTTTTTTTGTCTCGTCGATTCATCCGATGGAAAAGGTCGAGCCAGGTCTATTGAATAGTCCGATGCAGTACGAGGCACTTTTTCTAATTAGAGCACTTTCCTATTTACGGGAGTGTTACGACAGAAAGTTCGCATTTCGTTTGCACTATTATCAGCTGATCAGCTCTTTTTTCCAAAAGCTTTTAGTCCAGCAAAAACGCCAGATAGGATTTGACCAGTTTCAAAAGATTACTGTTAACAAATTGCGTGAATATAGTGAAGGACAATACAAAGAGCGCTTTTTGCAGCTTCAGGGGATGTTTGGCAACCACCTTGGCTCTCTGGAAGGGCGTTTCGCTCCCAAGACGACTCGATCCAAAAATGAATGTTTGATGCGGGCTGTCATGCGGGGGTATGACCAAGAAATTTCAACCGCTTTTTCACTCAAGTTGGTTCCCCATTTTATCAAAGAAGCGGATCGTCGTAATCCTGATAGTATAGTGACATTCAGGGATCTATCTCTTAGACTTAAAAACAGGCAGACACTTCATGTGCTGCTCGAAATGCTGCAGACCGGAACAACTAAAGAAGCACAATTTTCCCAACATCATATTGTGGGATTTGATGCTGCGGCAAATGAAATGCATGCTCCTGCAGAGGTTTTTTCGCCGATCTTTCGCAAGCTTGTCTTCTTGGGCTACAGTAATTTTACTTATCATGCCGGAGAAGATTTTGTACATTTGCTCTCAGGGATACGAGCTATATACGAAGCGATTGAGTTTCTGGAGATGCATCCAGGCAACCGAATTGGCCATGCGACGGCCTTGGGGATCGAACCTCAATTGTGGCGTAAGAGAATGGGAGACAGAGTTTATATCCGGCAGGGTGAGTGGCTGGATAACCTTGTTTTCGTCTATTATCTTTGTACTCTTTCCCGTGAATTGTCTCATTTGTGTTACCGGTTGGAGCAACCCATTATTCAACTCTTTGAAGCGATCTATGAAAGCATGGAATCTGTGTCGATCCAGGGGATGATTTCAGCATGGAAGCTTAGAAAATATGACCCTTTTATCGCTTTTGGATGGGAAGAACCGAGTATCTTTGACGGCTTTGCACAAGAAGAGAAACGACTCACTGAAGAAGCAAATGAGCAGACAAGAGTACTTTATAGCGCCTATCATAGTGCAGGAGCAATCAAAAACAGCAGTAAACTGATCGAGATAAAAACAGACGAGCTTTTGGACGCAGAAGAGTTACGTCTTGTTCAAAACCGGATGATTGATATCATGAATGAGAAGAAGATTGCCATAGAGACACTGCCTTCAAGTAATGTACGCATAAGTCACTACAAAAACTATAGTGAACATCATTTACTCCGATGGTTTGGATTTTCCAGGGAGGATGATCCACAACCTATCGTGGTTGTTGGTAGCGATGATACAGGTATCTTTATGACCAACTTACGGAATGAATATGCCCATATTTTTCAGATGATAGAACCAACAAGTAATTATTCTAAAGCAGTTAAGATAATGGAGGAACTTGTGAAAAATAGTAAAGTTTATGGATTTCAAAAGTGTGACTTTGGTTGTTGTGGAACACCGATAAGGAGATAGGATGGAGCATCATGAAAAATAAAACAATTAACCACTACAAAATCCACGCTTTTGAGAGCAAAGAGGAGTTTCTGGATCAGATTCGGGACGAAAAGAAAATCCTCATCGCTATGAATGCCGAAAAGATCCTCA
>DSDE01000442.1 GCA_011049095.1 Fidelibacterota bacterium | reverse complement strand
TCTATCAGCTTACCCTGCGCCTCACAGGAAATGAAGACGATGCCCTCGACTGCACTCAGGAAACTTTTATCCGAGCCTATCGTCACCGTGAGCAATACAGTGGCGATGCCCCCGTTGGCGCCTGGCTGCGAAAAATTGCCGTTAATCATACCTACAATTTTCTCTCGAGAAACAAAACCCGCAACTGGAATGATTTTAATGAATTTACTATGCCTGCCGACAATGAGCCGCAATCAGAAGAGCGCCGTTTTGACCCCCGTTGGCTGGAATTGCTTAGCCCCCTGGAGAAAAGTGTCGTGGTAGCCCGCATCTACCAGAATATGTCCTTTAGAGAATTGGCCGAAGCCCTCGACACCAGCGAAAACAGCGCCAAAGTGAGCTTTCACCGGGCAGTGAAAAAAATGAGAAAGGCAATCAAATGAATTGTGAACTGCTACAAGAACGATTTGCAGAAATTGTGAACGGCAGCAGATTTTCACCTGCTGAAAAAGCTCATCTAAAAAGTTGCGCCCAATGCCAAAGCGCCTGGGACGATTTTCAATTCATTGCCAAAGGAATTTTTGACCTCTTTCCTGAAAACACTGCGCTGAAAGACCAAGATATTCAAAATCGCATTCTCGATAAACTGCCTACCAAAAAAAAACGCAACTATTACCGAATTGGCTGGTATTCCACCGCCGCTGCCCTTCTGCTAACGACTTTGCTCTCGATCTTTATGCTCAAATCCAAAGAGACAGCGCCTGATATCTACAGCTATCTGGATAGCGAAACTCAGACTGAACTTATTCTCGAGGGTGCCCTTGACTTTGAGCCTTCGCCATCGGAAAATGCTATGATTGAATACCTCCTGGAAACAGAGTCCTGGGAAAACCTTCAAACCCTTCTCGAAAATAAAATTTGAAAGAGACTAATATGAGAAAAATTATCATTGCTTTCGTTATGACATTTTCAGCCATTATGGCTTTTGAAGTACCCGGTATGATGGGCAGGCCAATGGACAACCCAAAAATGGAAAGCTACCGCATCTACCAAATGACTGAATATCTGAGCCTTACACCTCAGCAGGCTGCCATATTCTTCCCTATGCAAAAAAGCTTCCTCGACAGCCAAAAAGCCCTCTATGAACGCTATAAAAATATCTGCGACCAGTGGTTTGATGAAAACAAAAGCAATATCACTGATGCGGCCGCAAAGGGTCTTCTTTCCAAATGGACTGAATTTGAAACCCTAAGAATTCGTCAGCGCGAAACATTTGTGAATTCGCTCTTTGGCATTCTCGATGCCGAACAGATTGCGCGCTATATGTTCTTTGAAGAGCATTTTCGCAAACACCTGCGCCACGAATTGGAACAAAAACGAGAAAACCGTCAACAAAGGAGAATGAAATGAAACGGATTTTAACCGCTATGATCAGCCTGAGCCTTTTTGCTGGCGCACTTGCTGCCCAGGATAAACCCGAAACCCCAAACCCCGACACCTGGCAGCGTCCGGTGCAGGCACGCCTTAATCTCACCGATGATCAAATGAAAGCGCTGGATGAGCTCCGCTACGAACACCAAAAAGAGATGATTCCCATCCGAGCCGAAATCCAGGTCAAACAAATGGAAGTTCGGGAACTCATTGCTGAAGGGAAATCAAGCAAAGTGATTACAAAAAAACAGGAAGAACTCAACAAACTCAAAGCAAAGTCTGCCGATAAGCGCAATGAGCATTTGCTAAAAGTGCGGAACATTGTGGGCGAAGATGCTTTTAAGCAAATGCAAATGAAGAACAAAGGATTCAAAAATAAAGGACGCCACCACTCAGCACGAGGATGTGGGCAAGGATTAAATCCCTACCCCCGTGGTCCAAAAGGCTCGCCCCGGCCTGATGGACCTCACCAGAGATGGTTCTAATCGGAGTCCTCGCGCGGTGAAGATTGCCCCCTTCACCGCGTTTTTTTTATGATGGAGAAAAAATGACCAAATCAGCCCTGACCCTCATTATGATAAGCTTTGCTCTCAGCGCCTGCGCCTCTATAGCCCAACAGGCACAGGAGCAAAAAGCCGGTGTAAAAACCGATGAAACCCTCTCTGAACTGACTCAACGTCTTAAGCTCTCTCTCGAAGATGCAGAAAAATTGCGTCCCATCATAAGAGAAGGCATCATCCTTGAAAATGAAGCCTGGAGTGAATTTGGACAAACACCCTTGCTCTCGGGAAAAATTACAGCCGTTTACGCCGTAATCGACGCTCAAATCGAAGCCCTCCTTAGCCCCGAGCAAATACTGGAATACAGCCGCTACAAAAGATACCGGGCGCAGCAAGTTCGCGAAGAAATCCGCCAATACCAGAAAATGCAGCGACAGCTTCAGGAAAACCAGCGATGACAAGCTTAGAGCCAAAATTGATTCAGCCCCTCATCGAGAATGCTCTGTCAGAAGATATTGGCAGCGGCGACATCAGCGCCCTTTCTATTGCTTTTCACGCCAAAGCTCAGGCCAAAATCATTGCCAAGCAAGACGGAATTTTTTCAGGCGGCCAACTGGCACAACAGCTTTTTCATCATCTTGATCCTAATATGGAGATTGATTTGCTGAAAGATGAGGGTGAAGCTTTCTCAAATGGAGAAATACTTATTCAGCTCGCGGGCAATGGCGAAGCTATCCTCATGGGCGAACGGACAGCGCTGAATTTCTTAGGCAGAATGTGCGGTATAGCCACCCTGACAAACCAGTATGTTAAACAGACTGCCGGCACAAAATCTAAGATCCTGGATACGCGCAAAACCCTTCCCGGACTACGGCTGCTGGATAAATATGCCGTTGTCTGCGGTGGCGGATTCAACCACCGATTTGGTCTCTATGATATGATTTTGATTAAGGAAAATCACATCCGCTATGTCGGTTCCCTTGAGAGAGCCATTCAAAAAGCGCTGGACTTTAAAAATCATCAAAACCGCCAGTGGAAAATTGAGGTAGAAGTCACCAGTTTGGATGAATTCCGGCGGGCGGCAGCTTTCCCCATCCAGCGCATTATGTTAGACCATTTTTCCCTGGATATGACCAAGCAGGCCGTGGCTCAGCGACCTGCCCATATTTCCATAGAGTTTTCCGGAAACGTCACACCAGAGCAAGTGGCAGCAATTGCCGCCACCGGCGTGGACTATATTTCTGCCGGCGCACTGACCCACTCGGCGCCGTCGGCTGATTTGAGCTTGCTCTTTCGGCAAAAGCAGTCATAATTGGCAAGCTGCTTTTAGAAACGATGAATTTTCAGTTGTTTTGCCAAATCTGTCCAAAATAAATTTTTCCATCGATAAATTAGATTATGCTGACTGCCTTAATCCGGGCCTTCACGCAGAATCTTCCCCGAATTCGTGAATGCCCGGGTTAAAACAGCCGGAGAAATGAGATTTACGAATTGAATAGTTTTATTTTGGACAGAAGTGGTATAAAATGAAAAGAGATTCAAAAAAAAGAAAAGGAGAACGATTATGGCCAAAAAACCACTGATTTATCAGGATTATGACAAGCTGGAAATATATGGAAGCATTTTAAACATTGCTCTCACCCACCCGGAGATAAAGCCCCGCCTTGAAGAGCTGGGCTTTGATGAAAGCCGTTATCAATGAAGGCAAAAGCCTGCACAGCAAAGCCCTTGAGCTTGATGATGCCAATCAGCAGGAAGAAATTGAAACGCGTGCCACCAAAATGGCGTATGAAAGGACCATTGCACTGGCAGCATTCCGTAAAGATGCGACTCGGAAAGCACAGCTTGGAGTTGATGAAAAGATATCCAACGGTTATCTGAAACGCCTTGCCCAGATGGAAAATTTTTATGCCAACGCCCTTTCCGACACCATCATCAAAGCAAGTTTAGCTAGACTGCGTGTCACCGAAGAGAATTTGACTGCCGCCAAAAACTTGCTTTCAGAGCTTAACGCAGCAAAAGCAGAATATGACCGTGAAATAGCTGAAGATCAACCTGCCACCGCCAAAAAAAATGCCGCCATCGAAGCCCTCACCGATTGGATGGATGATTTCTAATAAGTGGCAAAAATCGCTATGGAAGACGAAGCCCAGCTCCTGGAACTCCTGGGAATGCGCATGCCATAGCTTATTAGTGACGTCGCCGGATGTGAAAACGGTGAAGCATTTCCTGGCAGATTTTCAAGTGTTTGGCTGGTCCAAAGAAAAATGAACGATCTCAAAACCTTACACAAGGCTGAAGGGCTTGAATATCAATAATCGCGGCGAGACCCTTTGTAATCTTTGTTTCTTCTTATCCGTGTCCCAAAAATTTTTAAACATGGATAAAGCCAGATTAATTTTCCTTTTGTGACTTTGTGTGAGCATCCTTTCGTCAATCTTTCTATAGGACTTTTTTGAGATATTGGCCGGTATATGAGTGGGAAATTTTAGCGATCTGCTCCGGTGTTCCTTCGGCGATAATCTTTCCGCCGGCATCGCCTCCTTCCGGACCTAAGTCAATGATGTAATCGGCGCTTTTGATGACATCGAGATTGTGCTCGATAACCAGAACAGTATTCCCCTTTTCCACCAGCCTTTTTAATACTCTTAGCAGCATATCCACATCGGCAAAATGGAGCCCGGTTGTTGGCTCATCCAGGACGTAAAGCGTCCTGCCACTGCCGATGCGGCTCAGCTCCGTGGCCAGCTTAATGCGCTGCGCCTCGCCGCCGGAAAGGGTTGTGGCCTGTTGTCCCAGCTTAATATATCCCAAGCCAACATCGGAGAGGGTTTGCAATTTGCGGTGAATAGCGGTGTGGTTTTTGAAAAAGTCGGCGGCCTCTTCAACGGTCATATCCAGAACATCGGCGATGGTCTTAGCACGGTATTTAATCTGTAGAGTTTCCCGATTGTAGCGTTGTCCTTTGCAGACTTCACAGCGGACGTAAACATCGGGCATAAAGTGCATCTCGATTTTCTTGATGCCGTCTCCTTCACAGGCTGCGCATCGCCCGCCTTTCACATTGAAGCTGAATCGTCCCGCTGTATAACCACGGATTTTGCTTTCTGGCAAATCAGTATAAAGG
>DSDE01000066.1 GCA_011049095.1 Fidelibacterota bacterium | reverse complement strand
ATCCAGGTTAATGCTAAAACCGGCGCTGGAATCCACATGCTAAAAGAGGCGATAGTACACGCAGTGCCTGTCTATTTTCGTCAGGAAACAGTAATTATCGGGGATATCATCAGCCCAGGGGATCTGGTAGTGCTGGTCGCGCCTATTGATCTGGCTGCGCCAAAAGGGCGACTGATACTACCGCAGGTGCAAGTAATTCGAGATATTCTTGATAATGACGCAATGGCCCTCACAGTGAAAGAGCGGGAGCTTGACGAAGCGCTGGAAAAACTTAATGCTCCCCCTGCATTGGTCATCACAGATTCTCAAGTAGTTCTGAAGGTGGCCGGGTCGGTCCCTGATGCGGTAAAATTTACAACTTTTTCCACTGCATTTGCCCGCTACAAAGGCGATTTGCCGCTCTTGGTAGAAGGTGCAAAAGCCATCGATAGACTCAAAGACAATGACAAAGTGCTTATTACTGAGGCATGTTCCCATCATATTCAAAGCGATGATATTGGCCGAGTGAAAATCCCCCGCTGGCTACGGCATTATACTGGAAAAGAGCTGGAATTTGATGTTCGTGCCGGTCATGATTTTCCTGATAATCTTGAAGAATATGCTTTGGTCATCCATTGCGGCGGCTGTATGATTACAGGGATGGAATTCAAGCGGCGGCTGCTCCAATGTCAGCGGCTGGGTATTCCAGTCACTAATTTTGGTGTGTTAATCAGTAAGGTCCAGGGGGTTTTGGAGAGAGTTATCAGGCCTTTTGGATTGATTCTCGATAATTGATCGACATATTGAATGATTTTACACAGAGCAAGCGCTTTAATCATAGTCAAATAGAAAAACCCCGCTATGAAACGGGGTTTTTCTATTCTTATTTTTGAGAATCATTCAGGGATGGGATTTGTAGCTTTGCAGCACCTCAATATAGTTAGCGCACTCAAAGGCTGCCGGCTCTGCAACTGATTTTTGACTCATTGAGCCAATCATCTGATTGACAGATTCATAGTCATGCTCATCCATCCAGGCAGACATTTCTCTGAGAATAGTCTGCAGATGCCAGATGCCATTTGTCAGCAGCGAGGATGTCAGCATCACAGTATCGGCGCCGGCATCTTCCATCTTTTTATAGTGTTCCCGCACTTTGCTAAAAGGGGAAGCTAAGGCTATCAACGGATTCCGCAATGAAAGTCCCATATATTTACTTTGAAGATTCACTTTTTCTTCCGGTTTAGAATTAGACTGCTTAGGAACTCATTTTTTTCAGAAATGCCCATTTTGCGTGAACATCACCCTGGGCTAACTCAATGAGACGAGCGGCATCTTCTGGTTTTCTTTTTGTCAGCATTTTATAGCGTGTTTCAGCGTAGGCAAATTCTTTAAAATCAATTTTTGGCGGTTTACTGTCAATCTGCAGAGGGTTTTTGCCTTGTTCAGCTAAATCAGGATTGAAGCGATAGAGGGGCCAATATCCGCTGTCCACCGCAGATTTCTGCTGGTGAAGCCCTTTACTCATATCAATCCCGTGTGCAATACAGTGACTGTAAGCAATAATTATTGAAGGGCCATCATAGGCTTCCGCTTCAATGAAAGCTTTCACTGTCTGATTATCATTGGCTCCAAAAGCAACCTGAGCAACATAGACATTTCCATAAGTCATTGCCATAAATCCCAAGTCTTTTTTGGCTACAGGCTTACCGCCGGCGGCAAATTTAGCGACAGCTCCTCTGGGTGTGGCTTTGGACATCTGTCCGCCGGTATTGGAATAAACTTCCGTATCCAACACAAGAATATTGACATTCTTACCACTGGCGATGACGTGATCAAGACCGCCGTAGCCAATGTCATAGGCCCAGCCGTCACCACCCATAATCCACACGGAGCGTTTTACCAGGTTTTCGCTGAGACTCTTCAGTTGTTTGGTCATGGGATGAGAAGATTTTTCAAGCTTCTTATTTAATTCAGCCACTCTTTCCCGCTGAAGACTTATTTCTAGTTCATTATCTTGTTTTGCATTAATCAGAGCATTTACAAAATCTTCTCCTAAGTCACTGCGCATTTCCCAAAGCAGCTCTTTGGCAAATGCCTGATGTTTATCAAGGGTCAAACGGAAACCAAAACCAAATTCGGCATTGTCTTCAAAAAGGCTGTTTGACCACGCCGGCCCCCGGCCTTCTTTATTCTTGGCCCAGGGGGTAGTGGGAAGGTTTCCGCCATAGATGGAAGAACACCCGGTAGCATTGGCAACGATTGCCCGATCACCGAAAAGCTGGCTTACTAGTTTCACATATGGCGTTTCACCACAACCGGCGCAGGCGCCACTGAATTCAAAAAGAGGCTGGAGAAATTGGATGCCGCGTACGGTGCTGGTATTAATCTTTGTGCGGTCATACTCCGGCAGATTAAGGAAAAATTCGAGATTTTTGCGCTCCGGTTTGCGAAGGGGATATTGCTCCGACATATTGAGCGCTTTCCGACCAACAACAGACTTATCCTTTGCAGGACAGGCATCCACACAGAGTTCGCAGCCGGTGCAGTCTTCGACGGCAATCTGGAGAATATACTGATCATTTTCGCCGTACTCTTTGCCTTTTGCTTTCATAGACTTAAAAGTCTCTGGTGCATCAGCCAATAACGCATTATCAACAACCTTCATCCGAATGACGCCGTGGGGACATACAAGAGCACATTTTCCGCACTGAATACAAAGATCGGGAACCCAAACCGGAGCCTCGAGAGCAATATTTCGTTTTTCCCAGGCTGCGCTGCCAGTGGGATAAGTGCCATCAACAGGAAAAGCGCTCACCGGCAAATCGTCGCCACGTCCAGAAATTATTCCAGCAGTAACATTTCTGATAAATTCAGGAGCTAAATGCGAGACAACCGGAGGCATTTTTCGCTCGGTGTTTACAGATGCAGGCACTTGGACTTTATGCAGGTTGGCGATGGTCTGATCTACCGCCTCATAATTTTTCTGAACAACCTCATCACCCTTTAAGCCATAAGTCTTTTTGATGGTATTTTTAATTTTTTCGATAGCTTCATTGGGTGGAAGAATACCACTGATATAGAAAAAGCAGGTCTGCATAATTGTATTGATCCGGGTACCCATACCAGTATTTTTAGCAACAGTATAAGCATCGATGACATAAAACTTAATCTCTTTTTCAATGATGGTTTTCTGCATCTCCAGGGGCAATTCTTTGAATACTTCATCAGCAGGGAACTGTGAATTAAGCAAAAAGGTAGCGCCTTTGGCAGCAAAGCGGAGCATATCATACTGCTCGGTAAAAACAGACTGATGACAAGCCACAAAATTTGCAGAATTAATCAGATATGAAGAGCGAATAGGCCGGGGGCCAAAGCGGAGATGGGAGGTGGTAACAGAGCCAGATTTTTTTGAATCATAAACAAAATAACCCTGAGCATAGTTGTCTGTCTCTTCGCCAATGATTTTAATAGAATTTTTGTTCGCACCAACTGTGCCGTCTGCACCTAAACCCCAAAACATTCCCCGAAAAACATCATCTGCCTCCGTCGTGAAATGAGGGTCATATTCAAGTGATAAATTTGTCACATCATCATTGATACCTACTGTAAACCGTTTTTTCGGTTTCTCTTTCAGCAGCTCATCATAAATAGCTTTAACCATTGCTGGTGTAAACTCTTTGCTGGAAAGACCATAGCGACCGCCAATCACTTTTGGGAAATTCTCAAAGGGAAGATTGCCTTCACTCATGGCCTCTGTCAGGACGGTGATAACATCCTGATACATAGGCTCGCCATTTGCGCCTGCTTCTTTTGTTCGGTCTAAAACTGCCAGGCTCTTCACGGTCTTTGGAAGCGCTTTCAAAAAATGCTCAGCGCTGAATGGACGATATAGACGAACTTTCAGCAAGCCGACCTTTTCACCTTTATGGGTGAGGTAATCAACTGCTTCGTGAGCAGCTTCTGCCCCGCTGCCCATTATAACAATTACACGATCCGCATCGGGTGCGCCTATATAGTCAAACAAATGATAGCGGCGACCGGTAATATCACCAAATTTTTCCATTGCCTCTTCAACGATGGCAGGAACCTGGTCATAGTACTTGTTTGCGGCTTCCCGACCCTGGAAAAAGACATCGGGGTTCTGCGCGGTTCCACGGATAACCGGCCTATCCGGTGAAAGAGCTCGTTCACGATGGGCAATAATCAGCTCATCAGGAAGCATTGCCCGCATATCATCATCTGTAAGCTGTTCAACTTTCAACACTTCATGTGAAACCCGAAAGCCATCAAAAAAGTGAAGGAAAGGAATTCGTGCCTTCAGCGTGGCAGCCTGTGAAATCAGGGCAAAATCCATCACTTCCTGCACCGATCCGGAAGGCAGCAAAGCCCAACCTGTGCTGCGGGTGGCCATCACATCAGAATGGTCACCAAAAATACTGAGAGCATGGGTGGCAATTGAGCGAGCGGCGATATGAAAAACTGTGCTGGTGAGTTCACCGGCAATTTTAAACATATTTGGAATCATGAGCAGCAGCCCCTGACTGGCTGTGAAAGTGGTTGTCAATGCGCCAGTCTGCAATGCGCCGTGCACTGAACCGCTTGCGCCGCCTTCCGACTGAAGCTCCGACACAACTGTGCTGGTACCCCAAATATTTTTCTGGCCCATCGAAGACCAAAGGTCTGCCCATTCTCCCATATTGGAAGAGGGCGTAATTGGATAGATTGCGCATACTTCATTGGTTTTATAAGCAACGTATGCTGCTGCTTCATTTCCATCAATGTTGACCATTTTGCGTGCCATTTAATTTCTCCTATCTATTTTGTTAATGAATACATACTTCTTCACAGCACCTAATTTAATCAATATTTATGCCAAGAGAAAAGGAAATGGGAAAGCATCTTGTTAATTCTCACTTTAGATACTTATATTCTGCTTATTCCAAATCGTTGTCTAAATGATGATATTCACAGTACAATATATTTTCGCAATAGTGAAAGGAATCTCATCATTTTTTGGAATTTTAATTCCCAGTGATAAACCATTAGTCTCAAAGGTATCCCCT
>DSDE01000068.1 GCA_011049095.1 Fidelibacterota bacterium | reverse complement strand
CGCTGAATTTGATCGATTTATGAAGGTCGCGCAATATGAACGAAGCGAGAATCGTCATAGCTATCGTAATGGCAGCTATGCCCGTACCCTGTATTTTCGCGTCGGCAAACTGGAACTGCAAATTCGAAGAGATCGGGAACTTCAATTCAGCGCCGAGCTTTTCTGTCGCTATCAGCACCATGAGTCAAGTCCTTTTTTATGTGTTAATTCCTTCCTAAGGGGTTTACACATAAAAAAGGACTTGACTTGATTTCTCTAATTTTTTGCTGACAGTTTAAGACTGATTTTATTCCATTCTAATACCGTTTTTGTGCATTCAGTATCATATATTGCACTGTAATTTCTTCCCGCTTATCAATTTAGAGAGACCACATTATGTGAAATTTCCCCTGCTGCCAAGGAAGTCTCGTATCAAACCCAACAATAATTATCAGTTCATTTGCGCCAGCAGGTATGGAAAGCGATAAGCCTGGCTGAATAATTGGCTTCATTTCCGGTAAATATGCCAAATCATTAAAGAGTGTGAACCTGGTTTTGGCTTCTTGCCAGTACGCTGACAATATAAGGCCACCGTAACGATTTACAAGATATTGCTCAGAATAAGCGCCGCGCAGAAATTCAGGATTACCCAGCCGGAACAATTCCCAAGGTTCGCTAATCGACCAATTGCTCAAAACTCCACCAAGTAAGTCGATGCCAAATCCCAATGGCTCTGGCGTCCAATAGATGGATGTTTTTATCTCTCCTTGCCAAAAAGCATTACTCTCTTTTCCAATATATCCAAATTTAATACCGTGGGAGCGCTTCCAGGTTTGTAATCTTCTATCCCATTGATAAATAAAACTGTTACGAAGGCGTTTATCTTTTGAATATCCTGCTCCCTTTCCTTTCAGGGTTGGAAATACAGCTTCTTGAGAAAAGTGATAACTGATCCCATGCCCGGGACGCCATTCATAGCTGCTTTCAAAGCGCATGTCTCTCTCAACCCATAGGGAATCGCGAAATTCCTGATAAAAGCTGCCACCAAGGGAAAATGGTGTATTCCAAATATATCGCTGATGAACGGAGAGACTGATTTGATTGGAACTAAAATTAGACCGCTGCCAATTTAATTCAGCGCTTCTTCCTAAACGCATCAGATTTTGAATCTGAATTTGAACCTGACCTGCCAGACCATTTTTTTGATTGCCTTGCCCCTGCTGGTAGCTAAGCAGCAGATTAAAACGAGTAAAACGGGCTGGTTTGACATTCCAGTGCAGTATCGTTTTTTCCAGAGCAATGGTCTCATCGGCTAGCACATAATCAATTTCTGCCAAATTTTTTCGAGCTTCTTTTATTCTATATGCTGAAAATATTCCGGTGAGTGAATCACCCATAAGCCTGTTTAGATGTCTGATATCAGGCACTGAGTATTGACCAAAATAAACAGAATCTATCTGCAGGTATTCTCCTTTTTCCAGACGATATCGGGCAGTATAGTGGCTGCTGTCCTGATTCCAGTTCTCTAGAATCCACTGGGCATAAGGATATCCAAAATTTAGGTAATCCTCCAAGTTTTCCTGGAGAATTTCATCAATTCTATCGGGGCTTGTTAAGCATATTTCTTCATCTTCCAGGATCAAATTGATTGGTTTGCAAAAAATTATATGGCTCATAAGTACAATTATAATTAATGTTTTATAGATATTCATCAAAAATAGGCCCTAAGTTCCATTCTCATCAAAGTCAGTGACGCCTGCTTGGCAAACTGCCGGTATTGAATCATGAGATTCATAGAGAGATTTTCGCTTAGCGATCGCTCATATCGGCTCAAAAACTGATAATTGCGCCCTAACTGTTTTCCTTCAGCAATATCCCACGGTAGTGGCTGCTGAAAAGTAGTTTTCACCTGAGAGATAGTTCCTTCCAAAGTCAGGCGCTCCTGAGTTCGAGGCTGCCAATTCAAATTCTCCTTTATTTCATAGCTATTAAGCGTGAAATTTTCAACGTATTGCAGCTCGCTTCGGGTCAATGACAGCGTAGTGCTGAGGCGTAATGCAGTTCCAAGGCTTATGTCATAGAAAAGCTCTGTCTTCCAGTTTTTAGAATCGACGGCCTGAGATGGAAAATTAAGACGTAGCCTTGCCTTTTTGCTGTAAAGAATGGCGATTTCCCACGCACTTTTTTCACGAAAACGACGATACTTAATTTGCCATAAGTCTTTTCCGTTTACTTGTGCCTGCCACTGATCCTGCAGGTTTTGCATTCGCTCATTTTCAGTTATAAAGGATAGTCGGTATGAATTTTCTTGGGGTCTGAGCTGAAATTCATTCCGAAATCGAGTCTGCCCAAAGGTGATGCTTTGTTCTACACGATCTCTTTTAAGGATTCGCCATAAAGTGAGCTCTTCACCACGAAACTCCCCCTTGCCCTGGTGTTGCCAATTTAGATTTATTGGAGTATTAAAAAGATGGTTTTTCTGCCATCTCCAGTGCCATTGTTCACTGTGCATTTGAATTGATTGTAATTCTGCTGAGTTTTCCCGCCTTAGGATATGATCACCCAAGATGTCGGTGATATAATCCTGAGCTGCTTCATCCCAGCGGTAATGCCCCAAACCCTGTCCAACATATATAAATACAGGTATCATCTGGGCTTCGGCCATACTTTGCACTGAACTCTGCCATTGTCCGCTGAACTCTATTTTCTGAAATCGGAACCGGCTGTTTTGATTTATGGCGGCAAATTGCTCATCACCAGCCTTGGATTTACTGTTTCTCAAACGGATTGATAACTGACTGTTGAGCCATTTTCCCTGTCTGCTTTGCCAGTTTATAAGCCAGTCATGGTTTTGATTAGCTGGAAGGAAAAGTGAATCCTGCCAAATATCATTTTTCTCGAGAATATACTGTATCGCCAGGTCTTGTCGAAATGCCAGGCTGAGCCTACCCTCTTCTTTAGATTGAGGCCATATTCCCGACTGCCACGGCTTAAAAAAAGTTCTGCCTCCCTGAATAGCAGCTCTCCAGGATTTATTAAGGGGAAAATTCAGACTGCTTTTCCAATGATAGTATGGCAACCATTGCACCTGAAACAGGCGGTATGCTTCATATTGCCAACGAATCTTTTCCCCATGATGCCCGAATAGGTGCATTTTTTGCCGCCGATTTAAATCTTTTCCTATGGAAAATTCGCTTAGGGTGAGCTGGTGTCGATTTCTTTCCTTCTCATACAAAATGGCAAGTGTTTGCTGCTGAGTCAGTGTATCTGTAGGCTGCAGTGCAAAGTCCTGCTGATAATCTGGCGATAAAATCCTCTCATAAGCTTGAAAATCAACATCTTGAATCCAGCCTTCATAACTAAGTGAAACAGGAGAATACGCTCTGATTAATGGTATTTTTCCTCGCCATATCAAAGCTTTAGAAAATTCTTTATTGTTAATCCAAAGATTTGAGGCATAGTTATTCAAAGCAGCATCTGCAGTGAATTCTGCGCCATTTTTCCATTGCCAACTTATAGCTCCTGCAAGCATTTGATTTGATACCGGCGGCATAATATATCTTCTTGGGAAATAAACACTGCCACTCTCCTCAGGCGCATATCTGTAGAAAGGCTGCCCCTGGCTATCATAATCCCTCACATAGCCACCATTTTGCTGTTCACGGTAGAAAACAACGGAATATTCTCCCTTATGGTGGCCAATATACCGATATATTCCATCTTCTAAAATATATGCGCCATTTGTGTCTCGATAAGCTGTGATGAGATAGTTTAGACCTGATCTGCTGAAGGTTTGCAGGCTATCTCTCGAGAGATGGCTCAGTGTCATATCCAGAGGGCTTTCCGCATTATCAGCTTCCTGAGAAAAAGCAAGCCGCCATTGAATTCCCTTTAAGATATTTTGAGAAATCAAAACCCCTGCTGTACTGCGGCTGTAGAGTTCATTGCGATAGGAAAACTCAATAATAAGACGATCTTCAGCTTTGGGCAGGATTGGCGGCTCTAACATTAACTCTGCTTCCTGCAGATAAAGGGTATATTCGTGGCTCTCTAGAAGTCGGCCATTATACCAGACCTGCTCAGAGCGCGCTACTATCATTATCGCTGATTCACCATTTTCACCCTGAAGACGATATGGTCCTTGTACACCATTTTGAGTTTGAATAATCTGTCGCCTCCAGCGGCCTTTTGCACCACCCAGAATGGCCTCACCCTGCCACGTTTCAGATTTATATCTCGCCGTTAATCCCATTAATTCCCTGCGCATTCTCAACCAGTGACTCCAATCAGACCGCACCCTTATATCACCCATTTCACCATTCAATTTTTCATTTTGCAGCAGCAGGTAAATACGGTCAATCTCTTCCAGACTTTGGGTAGAGCTATAGGCCTGGGTGGGAATCGATTGGTCTGATATTGCACCAGTCAGCCGATAATCTGGCGATAGTTGCCCACTAAGCCGCAGATCAACGCCGGCACCGATTTGATTTCCACCAAGAGAATTGACCTGGATTGAGCGAAAAAGTGTTCCAGTGGCATATAGCTCAGAGTGAGATGGATTGCTTTTAATTTCTGATATTTTCCCAATTTCCGGTTGATAACGATGTATCCATGTTGTGCTTATCTGTTGGGGAACATAAAAATCCGGGGTGCTGTAAAAAAACTTAACAACTAATTCAGTATCAATAGGAGAGAGAAGGATAAAACGTCCCCGAGTTGTGTCAACTGTCCAGCGAAGTGAATCTGGAGCAAGCAAACTATCAGAGTTAATAAGCTGATGATCAAGGAGATATATCATTTTCCCAGGTTTTAAGGCCAAGTCCTTCTCGAAATAACTCATTTGGCAGTACAGTGCATTTGAAAAAATAAGTAAAATACAAGAGCTAAAAAAAAGATATCGATTCAAGGGAATTTATTGCTCCATATCAGGGCAGAACCAGACTTTCCCACTATTTTGAAATAGCAGCAGCCCCGCTTGATGGGAGAATACCGCAATCAGGCTGCCTTTAAAAACCACCGAGGTACGCTCACCACTATGAATACTATAAACATTTGTAATATTATTATTTGTAAAGTATAATTT
>DSDE01000201.1 GCA_011049095.1 Fidelibacterota bacterium | reverse complement strand
TTCTTACACATAGATAAGCCAATATGAAAAGTTTGTCATCTCTCTCTTTTTTTGTAAACTTCGCTATGAAAAAACTGCTGCTGCCTCTGCTTATCATTTTCTTGACATCCTGCAGTTTGGAAAAGGAAGAAAAGATGCAAAAAGAGCGCCTCATCGGTGTGAAAGTCTATCCCCACAGCGCCTGGATTCTGGAGAATTTTGCTCATCGGGAAGAAGTCCTCATCTCCGAGCTGAAAACACGTGGCTTCAATTTGGTGAGCATGCCTCTCTGGAATGGCCGCTCCTGCTGGTATGATACCGAACTTTTCCCCAAGAGCCAAATTCCCTTTGAAATTTTGAAATTTCGCCGCTTGTGCCGTGAAGAAGACATCGCTTTTGCGGCCATCGCACCTATTTTTTTTGATTTGGAAACATTGGCGCTGCATCCGGGAAAGGAAGCGCTTTACCAAAACCTTCGGCGGGAAAGCGCCTCATGGCAACGATTTGTCTCGCCTTGCGACACAGCATATCAGCGCCATAAAATAGACCTGATCATAGATATGGCTAAAAATGTGAATCCCGATTTCATCAGTCTCGATTTTATTCGCTTTCCCGTCATCTGGGAAAATTACCCCCTCCACACCCACACCGATTCCATCCTTTTTGGCGCTTGGGATAGCCGCTGTTGGAACGCTTTTCACGCCAGCCCATTTTATCCGAAAAATCTGCCGGCTGAAGAAAATGGCGCACCTATTAAGCAATTGATTAAGCGCCATCGTCCCCAGCTTGCCGCCTGGAAAAAGGCAGTGATAAGCCAATTTGTGAAAGATTTAAAAAATGAGCTTGAGAATAATCACTCATCTATCCCTTTGATTATACACACCTTGCCATGGCAGGAGAGCGATTTTGAAGGCGCCATTGGCTGGATGGCAGGACAATCGCCTGAATCTTTGGGTCCGGAGGCCGCTTATCTCTCGCCAATGCTCTACTGGGGGCTCACCGGCCAAAATGCAACACAAATTTCAAGCTCACTGAACTTTTGGCGGGACCCGGAAAAATCGTTTGCTATCCTCCCTTCCATACCCTGGAGCATCGTTATCAACGAATCACCGCCGCCTTTGGCTGAGTGGTCTGAGACAGTAAATCTTATTCTGGAGAAAAGTGACGGCGTTGTTCTTTTTCATCTGGAAAAAATCCTGCAGGACAGCAGCATCGATAGCCATAAGAAACAGCAAATTCTAAATGCAGGAAAAAGATTCTGAAAATGAAACAGGTTCAAGTGATTAAAGCTGCCATTTTGGAGAGAAATAGGATATGAGTTCTGTAACACCTTTTTTAAATCTTTTCGATTACGCCTGGAAGCGAAATTTTAGCAAAAAAGACAAGTTTTTCATTAAAGGCAGCACCATTGCTGAAACTATGTGCAATTCGCGCTGCAAGATGCTTTGTCAGCTCACAGCATCACTTAGACTTAGAGAAAATGTCATCAGATCAACAAAGCATCATCATGAAAGGAACGAAGATAAATGATTCAAAAGCCCCCCATCATTCCCGCTATGGACCTCATCGAAAATCACTGCGTACGGCTGGAGAAAGGTAATTTCTCTGTCCAAACCCGCTACAACGCCAATCCCCTTTCGGTGGCCCAATCTTTTGAAAGGGCAGGCTGCAAGCGGCTCCATTTGGTGGACTTAGACGGCGCGAAAAGCGGCAAAGTGCAGCACTGGCACATTCTAAAAGAAATCGCCGCCAATAGCAATCTGCACATTGATTTCAGCGGCGGACTGCGCAGTGAAGCGGACCTTAAAAAAGCTTTTGATCTAAGCGCAGCGCAAATCAGCATCGGTACACTGGCACAAACAAAACCTGATTTAGTGAAACGCTGGCTGGAAAAATATGGTTCTGAACGCTTCATCATCGCACTGGATACGCGGGACGGATTCATCGTCAGCCGCGGCTGGCAGGATTCTAATCATCTGAGCGTTGAGAATTGGCTAAAGGAAAATGGCGAGACGCTCACAGAAATCATGATTACCGATGTGAGCCGCGACGGTATGCTCACTGGTCCGGCCACCGAACTTTATGCAGGCTTGCTGGAGCAATTTCCGAGATTGAAACTCATTGCCAGCGGTGGCGTGGGCTCGATGGAGCATATTCACAAGCTGCAAAAATTAGCTCTCCATGGCATCATCGTTGGACGCGCCCTCTATGAAGGAAAAATTAAATTGGAGGAAATATGCTGACTAAGCGAATCATCCCCTGCCTCGATGTGCAAAATGGCGAAACGGTAAAAGGCATCAATTTTGTAAATCTGCGCAGCGCCGGCGATCCGGTGGCTCTGGGCAAACGCTATTCGGAAGAAGGTGCCGATGAACTGGTCTATTTGGATATCAGCGCCAGCATCGAGGGACGTAAAACCTTTCGCGAACTGGTTTCACGGGTGGCGCAGGAGCTGAATATTCCATTCACGGTGGGTGGCGGCATCAAAAGCATCGCAGACATCTCGGCTCTCCTCAAAGCCGGAGCTGACAAAGTCTCCGTTAATACCGCCGCGGTAGTGAATCCTCACTTGATTGATGAAGCTGCCAAAGCTTTTGGCAGTCAGTGCATCGTGGTGGCCATTGACGCCAAAGCGGTGGAAAAAAAATGGCTGCTCACCATTTACGGCGGTCGGGAGCAAAGCCAAATCAATGCGCTGGAATGGGCAAAAGAGCTACAGGAGCGGGGCGCCGGTGAAATTCTCCTCACTTCTATGGACCACGACGGCACAAAAAACGGCTTTGCTTTGGAACTCACAGCGCAAATGTCCGAAATGCTAAGCATTCCCGTTATCGCCAGCGGCGGCGCAGGAACAATGGACCATTTTGCCGATGTTTTTACTATAGGGAAAGCTGATGCAGCCTTAGCAGCCTCGGTTTTTCACTTTCGGGAAATTCCTATTCCCCAACTGAAAAAATATCTGCAAGAAAAACAAATACCGGTGCGCATTTAAGGAATTTTTATAGGCTGGACAAGATATTTAGGATGAAGAAATATATTTTAAGTGAAATGCGAATTAAGGAGAGATTTTATGATTGATTTTGATAAAAATAGTGATGGGCTGGTGCCGGCCATTGTACAGGATGCCATTAGTAAAGATGTGCTGATGCTGGGCTATATGAACCGTGATGCTTATTATAAAACGCTGGAAAACCAATTGGTGACCTTTTACAGCCGCAGCCGTCAGCGACTTTGGACCAAGGGCGAGACCAGCGGCAATTTTCTAAAACTTGTCTCTATTACACCCGATTGCGATGGCGACACGCTGCTGGTTCTGGCTATTGCCTCAGGTCCCGTCTGCCACACTGGAAACCAAACCTGCTTTGGCGCTAAACGGGGCGGCGCATTTCTTTTTGAGCTGGAAGAAATCATTCGGCAAAGAGCCGCCAGCGCCGACCCCACTGAATCTTACACCGCCCGGCTCCTTTCTAAAGGAATGAAAAAAATCGCCCAAAAAGTGGGTGAAGAGGCTGTGGAAACCGTTATCGAAGCCATCGCCGAAGACCGGGAGCGGCTCAAAGAAGAGACCGCTGACCTGCTTTACCATCTGCTGGTACTGCTCACTGCCAATAGCCTGACCCTGGATGAGATTGGAGAAATTCTCAAAACCCGCCATAAAAGATAGGAAAAAGCTTGAAATCAGCAAAAAATCTTTATAAGCATAGATTTTCTTGCCGTCAGCTTTTATGGGAATACTTGATTTTTAACAACGATTTAACACGCAGATTTGTCGTTTCGCACATCGCTATTGAAAGGAATTTACTATCCGGCGTTTAAAACAGGGTTTTTTCAGGAAAATAATACTGGCTGCGCTAATCAGCGGCTTTGCTTTAAAGGGTTTTTCCCAGGAAAATAAAACACCCTACCTCTTCTACCGTCCGGAAATTGATTACGGCTCGGAATATGTTTTTTCGCCATACAGAATCTGGCTCACCGGCAGCTATGACATTCTCAGAAATGGCGCCCACAACAAAAATGTCTATACGCAGCCTTATCAGGAAGGACTGGAAAATGTGTGGTGGAATCTGAGCCATCCCATAAAAGCAGTGGAAACCTATGGTGTGAGTGAATTTTTCCACCGCGAATTTGGAAATCTTAGCACCAGCTTCAATAAAGCGCAGTTTATGCCTAATATCGGTATTCACACCATCGGCAACGGTATGAAATATGTGAAACTTTCAGAGTATTATCATTACCACGGTGTAAAATTTCCCAAAATTAAGGCAATAGGATTTACTTTTTCTTATCACCTGATGAATGAAATTCTGGAAAACGGCACTTATGACAAGGTCAATGTGGACCCTATCTCTGATCTTTACATTTTCAACCCACTGGGAATATTACTTTTTTCCATTCCTGGCTTTCAGAAATTTTGGGCTGAAACACTTCATCTTTCTGATTGGTCTCTCCAGCCAATGTTCAATCCCCTCACAGGCACAATAGAAAACTGCGGCGATCAGTTTATGATTCGCTATTTCCGGGGAAAAAAGCAAAATTGGGCTCTATTCAGCTACTATGGCGTGGACAATATCTTTGGCTTTTCTCTGCCGGTTTCGTGGCGGGAAGGCGGGAATATCAGCATTGGCGCAGGCGCTTGCGTAAATCGGCTGCACGAAAGCCGCGAAGAGATTGCCCGCATTATGCTGCCGGAACTGGACTATGAAATGGGCTTCTTCTACGACATCAATCAATCACTGATGAGCAGCCTGATTATTACCGGTCCAAGATATTTCAATGTCCGCCTCAATATTTACCCGGGACTTATCCATTTTAGAAATCTGCAGCCTTCCTTTTATATTGCCGCGGGAGAAAGCGACGGCTTTATCCTGGGAATCAATCTGAAACGTTATGCTTCGGGCCTGCATTATAATTTTCATCGCTAAAAAATGATTGTTTTTGATATTGATTTTGAAACACATCTGTCCAAAATAAAATTTTCCTATTCACAAATCTTATTTTCCAAGTTGATTTAATCCGGGCCTTCACGAATTCGGGATAAAGAAGATTGTGTTTGAAGGTGGATAAGAGACGTGGCGCGATGAGGAGCAC